>CBFDEG010000074.1:0-12913 GCA_965603765.1 uncultured bacterium
CCGTCTTCTTCTATCATTTCAGGGGAAAACGTTACATGAGGACCTCCGAACATGGCATAGAACTTAAACTTGCTCTTTAGCCGTCTGTTCCAGTCCATGTATTCAATATGTCCTCCGCTGAATGTAGTATAAGCTACCACGTCCGGCTTGAATTCTTTGAAGGATTTCTCGACCTCTTCGTAGTTTACTCCGGCAATTGAGGTTTCATGACCATCTTTTTTCAATACAGCAGACAGCCACATCGGTCCAAAGGTCACAAATCCACCGCTGAGCAGCATGGTTCTGTCAATATGGGCAACAAATAGAATTCGACTCATGGAGTGACACCCCTTTCAGGCGGATTAATAAACATATTTAAATATTTTATCTGATATGCTTTTTCATTGTCAAGATACTGTGTCAAGATACTATACAGTAAGGCAAGAAATCGGTATCAGTATCTTCAATATTTAATGCTTTTTCGACAGGACCATATCTTTCAACGTACTGTCTGCGAGGGCATCTGAATTAGCATTGTCAATACTGCTGATGACACTTTCAACCTCTGACACTGGATGGAACTGATTATTCATTGATAAAGCGGAACTGTTACCAATACGTACTGAGTTGAGAAGTTCTATCAGGGTAATTGTTTCCAGGTCTCTTGCCGGTATATATGACGCAGGGGTGTCTGCTGTTTCAGCTATTAATTCATTTTGCTTTAATAATTCAAGGATGTCATTGATAATATCAATATTCAGCTTAAAGAGGGAAGAAAGAGAATTTAATGTATAAGGATGCCTGTTATGATAAAAGTTGTATCCGATAAAATACATTATTGAAAAGGCTAGCTGCTCCCGGAATTTAGTGTTTAGCAGGAAAGTTCCAGGTTTTTTTGCAAGGGCATATGGATATTGATGATAGAAGCTGATCTGAGCGCCTGCGAGAAGGATAAGCCAGCTGACATACAGCCATATCATGAACATGATAAGTATAGCGAATCCTGAATAAATAGCCGTATATTTTGTTGAAGCTACAATGAAATAGGTAAAACCCCACCCGGCTGTTTCCCAGGCTATTCCTGCCAGAATCCCTCCTGTTAATGCTGAGCTTAATTTCACCTTTGTGTTAGGCAGAAAAATATATAAAAAAGTAAAAGCTGCACAGACAAATATATAAGGGGTCTTTTCAGCGAAAAAATAAAAGAGAGTGCCGAACGGTTCTATGGAAATGATCTTTTGTACAATTGTGTTGCTCATAAGGGTAGCGGTAAGCCCTAATGCAGAAAATATCAGGACAGGTCCGATGATCAGGACGCTTATATAGTCGCTCAATCTTCTGTAGAAGCTTCTGGGCTTTTTTATTCTCCATATGCTGTTAAAGCTGTTTTCGACCTTTTGTATAACAGATACTGCGGTATACATAAGCATGCCTATTCCTATAGAGCCGAGGACCCCGGCTTTAATGTTTTCTACAAAGCCTATTATCCGCGCTGTTATCTCATGGCCTTTGCTTCCCATCGGTTCAAGGAAATTAAGCAGGAATGGTTCTACCACTTCATTGTGGACACCGAAAGCCTTAAGCACTGAAAAACTTATTGCCAGCACAGGAACTATAGAGAGCAGGGTTGTGTAGACAAGGCCCATGGCCCTTAACGTCAGCTGTTCTTCAACAAATTGGTGTGCGGCGATATTAAGCATCCGCAGAGACTTGACGATGAAAGATCGATACTTATTGAGAGAGGCTGTATCTATTTCCCAAAGATCTTTTTTGAAAAATGTATTGATTTTTTTATTTACCTCTGCCATTTGCTAATATTTTAACACAGATAAAAAGAGCCTGGATCAAGAATTGTGTTTGCCCTGTGCTTTAATTCTTTTCCTGTTGAGCACAAAATAAGCTATATATCCAACTGCAATCGTTGCAAGTCCGGTAATTGTGGATATGGGCTGGGACTTAATGCTCCATACAGTCATCCAGACAGCAAAGATAATAAATATAACGGGTGTGACAGGGTATCCCAGGCATATCCTGATCGACGACATGTTCCGGCTTCGTACACGAAAAACAGTAAATACTGTAAGCACTGCAAATATATTCAGTGTAAAACCAATATAGATAAGCAGGGCCCCGAATGAAGATGTAAGAACAAAAAGTATGGCGATAGCTGCCTGTAATGCAACTGAAAATGAAGGTACCCCATTTTTATTGAATCTTGCAAAAAATTGCGGGAAGAGGCTGTCGCTGGCCATGGCCTCATATACACGCGGTCCTGTAATTATCATGGCGCTGACAGTAGAAATAAGGCCGATCGCAATAAGAAATGAGATAGCGGTACCGCCCCGGGAGCCCCACAGGGTCACAGCGGTTGTGTTCGCAATGCTTTCTACTCCGGCCAGCTTTTCAATCGGGACCACGCTCAGATACGCTAAATTAACGAGAATGTAAATAATAGTAACGGAGATCGTTCCGATGATAAGTGCAAAGGGTAAATTCTTTTCCGGCTTTTTGATCTCAGCGCCTATGTATGAAGCGGCGTTCCAGCCGAAATATGCAAATGCTACAAATATGAGAACCACAGCAAAAGAAGGTCCGAAGAGGAAATCGGGAGACACATCCGATATAATCGAAAGGTCCGGGCCCGGGCCTGTAAGAAATACACCTGTGATAAAGCCGAGCACTATAAGGACCTTCAGGACCACAAGCGCGACCTGGACCCTTACGCCTAAACGAAGGTCATAGGCGTGTAACAGTGAGAGCAGGATTATTGTTGATACTGCCATGGTCTGGGCCGGCCAGCCAGGTATGACATGCTGCATATATATCTGCATGGCCATGGCGGATGCAGCGATGGGGGCTGAAAATCCTACGATGAGAGATATCCATCCGGAAAGGAAACCCAGCGAGGGATGAATGATGCGGCTGATATAATAATACTCGCCCCCTGATTCAGGCATATTTGCACCGAGCTCCCCGTAACAGAGAGCTCCCAGTAAAGCGAGTATGCCGCCTATAAGCCATGCAAGCAGTATGTCCCCGCCGCGTGCGCCCATGCCGGCCATTAATCCTGTTGTGGTAAAAATCCCCGTACCTATCATATTGGATATGACGATAGCGGTGGCTGCATATTTTCCGACTACTCTGCGATTTAGATCTGTACCCATATTAAAAAGTTATCAGTTTTAAGGGTATGTTGCAAGGAGTATGGCTTTTAAATTTTATAATGCATATTCGAGATAATACTGATGCGGTAAGATCTTCAGGTCTTTTTTCAGTATGTAACCGGCCCGAGCCATTTCATCAAGAACAACTTCTTTAGCGAGTTTATGATCACGTGGAGGACCAAAATCGGTGTTCTTATAGAAGTCGACTATAATTACCCTGCCGTTTTGCTTAAGGCCTTTTGAAGCATTTTTAAAATATTCCACCCTGTTTTCAATATGGTGGTAGGTGTTAGACAAAAATATCACATCTACTGAGTTGGGAGCCAGCCCGGTGGCATCAGTTGGAATAACTATGGCATCATAGTTTCCAAGATCAAGTTTTTGCGCATCTTCCTTCATGTACTTCACCATTGACTGCTCAATGTCCAGCCCGAGTGCTTTTCCTTCAGGGCCGACTGCAACAGCAAAACGTCTTGTAAAATAACCTGTGCCTGCCCCTATATCAGCTACCACATCTCCTGCTTCCAGTCCCATGGTCATGACGACTTCATCGGGCTTTTGCCAGCTGTCTCGTGCAGGGTCTTCAAATGCCTTTACCCAGCGTTCAATATTGGTAAACCTCTGCTGGGTGGCCGGTGAATGTTTTTCGGTTTTATTATGGTCAGATATATGCTTTTGCTGGTGGTTGGCGCAGCCTGTAAAAAAGCATAGTGATATTGTTAATGATAGAAATATGAAGATTTTCCTGAAAGGCATATTTTTCATGGTTCCTCCCGAAGATGAGGTTAAAAGGCAAGATGTTTTATATAAAATGGTGCGCCCAGGAGGAGTCGAACCCCCAACCTCCTGATCCGTAGTCAGGCACTCTATCCAATTGAGCTATGGGCGCTGTAAAGTCAGTTTTTTACGGCTACGCCTTCTTTTAGTATGAGTCCAAAACGGTCATGCTGAAATGAATGAATGGTCGGGAAGTTCATATATAACCATCCCCATTCACCCGAAGAAGGAAATATTTTATGGCCGTTCTCACTTATTGATACCCCGATGGCCGGGTTGTTCAGTTTATTTGAAACAGAAGTAATGGTTGCGGCGCTCATTTTAAAATCAGGAAGAAAAGGCCCTGCCTTAACAGTCAGTTTTGAGTCCGGAATATTGAAGTTATCACCAACGTTGACAGTGAACTCTTTACTTGTATTTCCTTTTTTATCCTCAACGATAAATGTAACCGCTTTCCAGTGAGCCTTAACTTCAGGCGGCACAACGATCTGGAATCCTGTTTTGGGTCCCATTGACCCGTGGCTTTTTGTATTTACCGTAGTGTCTATTATCGGTCCCTGTGGCATCGCACTTTTCTGAGGCTGATTTTCCTCTGGTTTTTGACAGGAAGAAAGAGCAATGATTAGGACGGTGATGCCGATTAATAATAAAATATTTTTCATGATACTCCTTTGGTGCGTATTTGCTGGCCGTGAATATATACGGTCATGACATAAATGGCGGAGAGGCAGGGATTTGAACCCTGGGTGAAGTTTAACCCCCACACTCGCTTAGCAGGCGAGCACCTTCGGCCACTCGGTCACCTCTCCTCAAAAAACTATCTTTTTTAATTCCATGCATAAAGGCTGTTGTTCCGGCCGTTATGCACCATAGAATATTACCCAATTAAGCGTCATTTTGTAAACCTGCTTTAATGAAAAAGGGGGGCCTGTCGGTTTTACAGGTCGTTCAGGTGAACAGCTGTATTTCAGCTGCAGTGATATATAATCCATTTGTATGTCATGAAATGATCACGGGCTATTTATCTATCAGTTTTTTTAAGGTTTTTTTCAGCTCTCCCAGGTCGGATGATTTTACTATATATGCTTCGGATGCCCATACTGCAAAATCGTCCCTGTAATCGTAAGCGGTTGACATGATAATAGGAATGTCCGGTCGTTTCTCTTTCATTTTTCGTAAAAGGCTTATTCCGTCAATATCGGGCATGAGTATGTCCAGTGTTACGATATCAGGATTTTCCTTTTCAAACATTTCAAGGGCTTCAGTGCCGGTGCCTGCAATTACAATGTCATATCCCTCTTCTTCCAGCTCTTCTTTGTACAGGCGTTGTATATTGAGATCATCATCAACAATTAGAAGTTTCATGATGTACGCTCCTTTCTTTAATGAACATAATATTATATTAACATCTTAAAATCCATGTTTTTATGTTTTCAGTCAGCTTCAAGCGGAAGATATATCTTGAAGCATGTGCCTTTATTGCGTGAGCTCTCCACCTGGATCCTCCCATTATGCTCCTCAATGATCTTATGTGTTACGGCAAGCCCGAGTCCTGTTCCGAGTGACTTTGTTGTAAAGAACGGATTGAAGATGTTTTTCATGTCTTCCGGAGTTATGCCGCATCCTGAATCTAAAAACTCAATTACCGCCTCATTGTTCTGTTTTCTTGTTCTGATGGTAATCGTTCCGTGGTCTGTGGCCTGTGCCGCGTTAGTAATAATGTTCAGCATGGCCTCTTTTATACGGTCATTGTCTATACTTGTCATAAGGACGGAATCGGACAGTTCCTGAACGATCGTATTATGTTTTTCGATGATCTCGGGGCTTATAAAGTCTATAATAGTAAGCAGGAGTTCGTTTATGTTCGTAGAGCGTTTTGTGAACCTGGAACTTTTTACGAATCCCAGTATTTCCTTTAATATGTTTTCGAGCCTGGTCACCTCATTGACTATAATGTTTGCATATTCCTTTGTGTCATCGCCAAGCTTTCTTTCCAGTCTGCGCGCGAAGCCTCCGATCGAAATAAGAGGGTTTCTTATTTCATGCGCAACTCTTGCGGCCAGTTCTCCAAGCGCCGCCATTCTTTCGGTGTGAATTATTCGTTCCCTGAGGGTCCGCAGTTCAGTGATGTCACGTGATATATGAACTGTGCCTACCATGTTCCCGGCAGAATCAAATATCGGTGAGTTTGATATGACAAATGTGCCGCCAAGGAAAGGGTCTTCCATCTCTTCCACATGTGGTTTTTTTTGGTCGACCGTCTTGAAGTGGGGACATGTCTTTAACGGTATCTCTTTCCCGTGAAATATCTCATAACATTTTTTACCTATGATCTCATCTTCAGGTTTGCCGATTTTCTTAATCACGGCCTGGTTTATACGCTTGATAGTATAATTAGTATCTGTAAAATAGACCATATCTGACATGGACTCAAATATATTTTTAAGCTCTGACTGGGCAAGTGCAACGCTTTCAAAGAGCCTTGCATTTTCTATTGCAGAGGTGATGTGTCCTGAAAATCCCATAAGAAATCTCAGGTCCGCATCTTTTATCGGCCTGCTGGTAAAGAGGTTGTCTACCCATATAAGGCCGACCACTTTGTCACGCAGCATGAGGGGGACGACCCCGAATGCCTCGGCCCCGAGCATCTGTATAAGATAGGGCGTAACGGAAGGATTTGTTTTTGCATCATTTATATTAAAAGGCTCTTTTTCTTTTATGCAGCGACTAAGGATGCTGTTATCATCCAGGTTTATGCTTAGCTGCTGGCTCAGTTTATCAAGATGGGAATCGAGCTGAAAATGGCAGTGTTCTATTTCTTCAATTATAGTCTCAAGGCTTTTCCCTTCCATTGAACCCCATATTTCTGTTGCTTCTTCGGGACTGGCCGGGCCAACGCCCATGGTCCCTTTCAATACGTTTTGAGATTCATCGATAAGAAAAAGGATGGCCCTGTTGAAGCCGAGTCCGTCTCCCATGGTTACGACAGTAAGAACCATCTTGAGCAGTTTGTCGAGGTCCAGGGTGCTTCGTACAACGGAGTTAATAAAGAACAGTCTTGAAAGCTCCTGATTTCTTCTTATAAGTTCTTTTTCAACAAGCTTTTTCTCTGAAATGTCCCTTGAAATGCCGCTTATGGCTGTTACATTCCCTGCCGGGTCAAGTATAGGTGAAAGCGTAAGGCTTACCTCTATCAGCTTTCCGTCTTTGGTCTGCCGCAGGGTCTCAAGGTTTCTCAAAGTTTCTTTTTGCTGGATCTGGGCTATGAACTTCTTTTCTTCGTCCATTAAAAAGTCAGGCACCATGGGAAGGAAGCTGCCAAGTACTTAATCCTCCGTGTATCCGTATATATTTTCGGCCCCTTTTTTCCATGAGGTGACGAACCCGACGGTATCTGAGGTTATAATGGCATCAGCTGAATTGTCTATAAGGCTTTTCAGGTAGTCTTTGGTCTGTGTGACCTCTCGTTCCTTTTTGAGTTCAGCTTGATAAAGCCTTGCGTTTTCGATGGCTATGGAAGACGCTGACGCAAAGGTAATTAAGGTGCTGAGATCATCTTCTGTGAATGAGGTTATACCCCATTCATCCTGTTTGTCATACAGGGCAAGTGTGCCGATTGTCTGCCCCCCGATTATCAGAGGGACGCAAACTGCTGTTGTGGCGTTTATCTCCTGGAGGGCCGGGATTACTTTAGTATTATCCAAAAGGACAGGTTTGCCGGTCAGAGCAACACTGCCTGATATGCCTTCTCCTATTTTTATCGCCGGTTTATGCTTGATACTGTCTGTCTGCTCATATGATGCCCTGATCTGAAGGTTTTCTCCCTCAATGAGCCTCAGCACACATCCTTGTACATTAAATACCTTTGAGACTTCTTCACATATATGGGGCAGCAGGTCATCAATGTTCAGTATGGATGTTATGGCCTTTCCTATTTCATGGATAACTTTGAGCTCATCAAGCTGTGTTTTGACATTTCTGTAAAGTTCGGCATTTTGAATGGCCGCGCTTATGTTATGAGAAATAATGGTCAGAAGGTCGATCTCATCCTGCTGGTATGTATATTCTTCTCTGGTCTGTACCATAAGGATACCTATTGGTATATTATCCTGCATTATAGGGATTGCAAGCAGTGAAAGGAACTCATCGGATGAGGTTTTCAATATGGCTTTAATGTCGGGACTATTCTTTATGTTATTAATTGCCAGGGGCTTCGGATCTTTGAAAAGTTTAGCGAGTATCTGTTCTTCATATTTAAGGCAGAAGACATTTATTGATTCCTTGTTGATGCCCTTTGCCGCCTCGATGCAGATAAATTTTTTATCAGGTTTTATGAGACAGATATAACACAGGTCTTTAGAAAAGGTGTTTGCTATAACATGTGTGATCGTATCGAGTATTTCTCGCAGCTCAAGCGTGGAACTGGCTATCTTTGAGATTTCTATTAAGATGTCAGTAGCCAGTGCGGCCTTGTTCTTTTGCGATTTTTCAGTTAGTTCGGCCATAGTGCTAACCAGGGTAATCTTTATTAATTGGTCCTATAATTCGACTTCCCGGAGAAATTTTGCCGCTTCTTCCGGGGGAGTCGGGTTAATGTAGAAGCCTGAGCCCCATTCAAAGCCCGCGATCTTAGTCAGTTTCGGTATTATTTCAATATGCCAGTGATAATAGTCGTTTTCCTCATCCTTGAAAGGAGAGGTGTGTATCATCATATTATAAGGCGGCATGTCGAGAACCTTATCTATCTGCTTCATGGTTTTTTGAAGGATCTTTGCCAGTTCCCTGTGATTGCCTGAGGACAGATAACTGGATTCATGCTGCTTGGGCAGTATTAATATTTCGAAAGGTGACCTTGAGGCAAATGGGGCAATTGCTATGAAATCGTCATTTTCGGAAATTACGCGTGTCTTACTGTCGGACTCCTGCCGTATAATGTCGCAAAAGATACACCGCTCCTTATAACGGTAATATTCTTTGGCGTTCTGGATCTCTTCCTGCACCAGCTGCGGTATGATAGGAAGTGCTATTAACTGGGAGTGTGAATGCTCAAGAGAGGCCCCTGCATCATCCCCTTCATTTTTAAAGACGAGTGCATATCTCAGCCGTTTGTCATTTTTAAGGTCCTTTATCCTGCTGTAAAATGCCCAGAGAGCACCCTCAACATACGTAAGAGGCATGGATGAAAGGGTAAGGTTGTGATTAGGGCATTCGATTATTACTTCATGTGCCCCTACGCCGTTCATCTTGTCGAAAATGCCCTCCCCTTCACGCCCAATGTCACCTTCAATATTAAGCGCAGGGAACTTGTTCGGCACTATCCGCAATGTCCATCCCGGTGAATCAGGCCGGTTCTCGTCGGCCCTGAAAGCCAGTATTTCGGCTGGTGTGGTGCGTTCATTGCCTTCACAAAATGCGCAGAACCCGCCTTTTTTAGGGGAGACGCGCATACCAAAGTCAGAGGGACGTTTTCCCCTTTCAATGGAAATAATGACCCATCTGCCTGAGATAGGATCTTTTCTTAATTCGGGCATTTATACCTCCAGTATGAACAGTAATCTGTTATCATTAATTATGTTAATGTCAATAGTAATCAGCATTTGGTTCATATTATATCATTAATCAGGTTATAATTTTTCATGAAATCTTCTTTCTATTCAAGGCTGATAAACGGGCCATTTGATGACCCTGGTATATATGTGAGAATGGCAAGAGAGAGCAGGGCATTTATAGTTGACCCCGGTTTTAGTACAAACCTTTCTGCCGGAGATATCCTTAAGGTAACGGATATTTTTGTTTCACATGCACATGTTGACCACTTTATCGGTTTCGATACTATTTTGAGAACATGTCTTAAAAAGGCCGGAACATTGAGGCTTTATGGTCCGGAAGGATTCATTGACAAAGTGGAAGGCCGGCTTAACGGTTATACCTGGAACCTTACAGAAACATGCCGTCTGAGCATAGAGGTCTCTGCGGTTGAGGGCAGCACTGTTAAGAAGGCGATGTTCAGGGCATCTGAAGCCTTTAAGCGGGAAGATCTGGAGACAGTGCCTTTTAAAGGCGTTCTCGTAGAAGAAAAGCTCTTTAAAGTTTCTGCGATCGTTCTTGATCACAAAATACCATGTCTTGCGTTCAGTATTATGGAGGATTACCACATTAATATTGACAAGGTGAAACTTGCAGGCATGGGGCTTCCTGTCGGGCCATGGTTGAAAACATTTAAAATGGCTGTCAGAGAAAATAATATTGATTCTGTCATTGATATTGATGGAAAGTCATATCGAGTTGAAGACCTGAGAGCTGTAGCAAACATTACGGATGGGCAGAAGCTTACATACGTGGTTGATGCTGTCGGAAGTGAAGAGAACATACAGAAGATAGTGGAGCTTGCAAGGGGCTCAAATGTGCTTTATATTGAGGCCTATTATTCAAATGAAGACAGGGACATTGCTAACGAGCGCTTTCATCTGACTGCAGGAGAGGCCGGGAGGATCGCAAGGAAGGCAAGTGTCGGCAGGATGGAAACATTTCATTATTCGCCGAGATATATGGATTGCCCGGAGAAGCTGCTGAAAGAGGCGGAGGATGAGTTCATGAAGTAAGCCTGTAATATGCTGAAGACTTTTTAATAAACATCAGATCTTCCGGAGGCGGAAAACATTTCGGCTCTGTGTAGAAGTTTTTCTTTGCTGAGAAATATTGAGGACAACAAATATTTTGTATAGTTTGTTCGTCTGCAATATTCCTGGTATGTTTCTTCCTGCCACTTAAAATCTGTTCTCCAGACAAGTCCGGGGTTCATGTAATAATAAACTTCAGGGAAGATGATTGCGGAATAGTTTTCAGCTTTAAACTCTTCATCGCCTACGTTTGCCAGCAGGTTTATGTTGCGTTTGCTGCATTCATGAGATAGCTTGTTTGTTATTTCCCTGTATTTGACAATATCTGATCCTGACAGTTTACCTTCAGTGTACATGTCGCCAAACATAGGCCTCAGCTGCAGAGTCTTGATATTGTACTTTCCATATATTTCAAAAAAATCTGAAAGTTCGTCAAGATTTTGAGAATTGACAGTGTAATTTAACCGCAGATCCGGATATTGTGAGTGTTTATCAGTTTTTAAACGGTCAACAGATGTCAGGATGTTATGAAATTTTTCATAAGATGCATTGACCATAAGGGTTTCATATGTTTCTTTTCTAACCCCGTGTACTGATAATGTTAATTCGTTCAACCCATAGTCAATGAACTGTTCGATGTGCTGGTCAGTAAGAAGCTGACCGTTTGAAGTGAAAACTGTATAGGGAACTTTATATTTACGGGCCAGCTCTAACATATTCATAAAATTACTATATACCGTAGGTTCATAACCGCACCCTATGACTACCTGTAAAGCTTTTGGGAACAGGGACCCGGCAAGCTTGTTTATATCGGTGTCTGTAAATTTCAAGCTTTGACCTTTGGCCTGGGGACTGGCCCTGAAAGAACACATCAGGCATCTGAGATTACAGGCTGTTGCAGGGTCAAGACGAATTGATAAGTGCCTTATGTTGAAGGCCCTTGCCAGAAGTATAGCGATAAATTTTATACGAAAATTTTTTATTAACCGGTTAAGTTTGAGTAATTTGTAGATGTAGTCCATTTAGTCCTCAAGTGTCAAGGGCTTGTCGAATATAGATAATTATACTGCGCCGTCCCTATTATATACAGTTTTAATTGTTTTGAACAAAATGACAATATCGAGCCATAGGTTCCAGTTCCTTACATACCAGGAATCAAGGGCTATTCTGTAACTGTAGCTGGTGTTGCTCCTGCCGCTTACCTGCCATAGCCCCGTGATGCCGGGAAATACCCCGAAACATAACTGTGCCTGGTCTTTATAATGTTTGTTTAATTCACCTTTTGTAACAGGCCTGGGCCCTACAAGGCTCATCTCGCCCTTTAGGACATTTAGTATCTGAGGCAGTTCATCCAGTGATGTCTGTCTTAAAAACCTTCCGATCCTTGTTACCCTGGGATCATTTCTGAGTTTCTGCGTGTTTTCCCATTCAACTTTAGATTCAGGACTATTTTTCAGGAGAGAGTGAAGCCTGATATCCGCGTTGCTGTACATCGTTCTGAACTTGTAGCATTTAAAAGGCTTGTTATCTTTGCCGATCCTCTCATGCGAATATATGGCTGCCCCGCTTGAGCCGATCCTGATGGCCAGCGCTATTATGGCGATAGGTATTATAAGCGTAACAAGCAGCAGGATGCTGATGGTAAAATCGAACATATGTTTGATAAAACGGTTCAGCGGTTCTGCCAGGTTATTTCTGACTTCCAGTCCGATAGCCTGCTCCTGAAAGAAATGCTGAAGGTTTGTTCCAAGGACGCTTATCCCGAAAAGGTCCGGAATGAGCAGTATGTTCTCGGCCTTGTGCTGAAGGTGGTTGATAAGAGAGATGAGCCTGTCTTTTTTACAGCCTGGCATGGCTATTATAACATCCTCTATCCCGCATCTTCCGATGTATTTCTGGGCCTTGTCCACTCCGGCATGGACCTTTATCCCCTTTATGATTGTACCTATTTTTGCCGGGTCATCGTCCAGGAAGCCTACAACGGTTAATCCGAGATTTTTATCTCTCTGAAGAGCGTTAAAGATAAGCTTGCCGGTTTCCCCTGCTCCGAGGATAAGGGCCTTCTTTTTAAGAATGCCGGTAAGTATAAGCAGTTTTTTAGCGTTAATACGGATGAGAGGCATCAGAGGTATCGAGATAATGCAGGATAAAACAATAATGGTCCTTGATACCTGTTCCCCTATTTTGCCAAGGTAAAGGACACTAAATATGCCCAGTGTAGAAAGAAGAGAGACCTTCCATAATATCTTGATCTCGTCCCAGAAAGAAAATCTTTTTGTATAAAGCCCTTCGTAAGCAAGAAAAAAAATCCACACATAAAATATCCACCAGAAAAATTTAAATCTCAAACTGTTCGAAGTGGGATCGATCTTC
>CBFDEG010000075.1:0-12525 GCA_965603765.1 uncultured bacterium
CCGTACCTGCTGTCCGTGCCTGATGTACAGCGGGTGCAGAGTGTTGTCCCCGCGTCAGGGTAGAAGTTCAGACTGCTGTCTCCGCACCTGCCGCAGCTTTTCAGTCCCGGTGCATATCCTATTACTGCCAGAAGCCGTATCTGCGCCATTAGATATAGAGCATCTTTTTTATCCTGTTCGGCGTCCCTTATATGATGAAGAATATTGAGCATGAACAGAAAGAGCTTTTTGTTCGGAAGCCCTTCAGGAGTCAGTGATATAAGTATCTCGCTGAACTTTGAAATGTTTACGAAGTCCCGGTAGTTTTCCCTGAGCTGATAAAAGGAGTTGATGATGTCCGATTGTGTGATCTTCGGCATTGAGGTCTGCTCTTTTCCCCAGAAGGAGAGTTTCGCGTGGGTGAGGGGTTCAAGACTGCTGCCGAACCTGCTTTTTGTCTTTCTGGGGCTTTTGGCAAATGCGTTTATCATTCCCCTGTCAGGGGTCAGGTAGGTTACGATAAGGTCAGCTTCGCCGTATTTCCGGGTTTTGAGTACTATGCCTTCGGTTCTCGTCAGCATTGAGGAGGTTGTTACATAATGTTGCCGAAATCTTCCGGTTTCAGCTTTTTGAGCCAGTCTTCAAGCTCATCATTGTTTTTGTGTTCTATGACGTTCTCATCAACAAATATGGGGGCATTTATCCTGATGGCAACAGCTATTGCGTCACTGGGCCTTGAATCGACATGTATCTCATTGCCGTCCCCTTTGTCGATATATATCCCGGCATAATAGGTGTTGTCGACTATCTCGGTTATCATTACCTTTGTCACCTTCATGTTTACCCCGGAGATCACGTTCTTTATCAGGTCATGGGTAAGCGGGCGCGGTGTTGCGATCTTGCCGAGCGCAAGGGCGATAGAGTCCGCCTCCGGCTTGCCTATCCAGATAGGGAGCGTGTTAGTGCCGTTTATCTCCTTAAGGAGCAGTATGTACATATTGCTCCTCGGGTCAAACAGCAGCCCTTCTATTTTCATCTGTTTTACCAAAAAGCATCTCCTTATCCAGTGATGAACGACAAATAATATAATACCTTATTGAAGCGGTATTTTCTATGAACAGGGAATTATGACAGCGTTCTGTCTCCAGGATGTTCTTCTGACTACTTTAATTCCCCGAGCGCTTTCTCTATTCTTTCAAGGCCTTTCTGTATGATGTCCATTGAGGTTGCATAGGAAAATCTTACAAACCTGTCATCTCCGAATGCCGAACCCGGCACTGTCGCGACCTTTGCCTGCTTAAGAAAATATGTGGACATGTCAAGAGAGTTATTTATTACGGTATCATTGAATTTTTTCCCGAAGAATGAAGACATGTTCGGGAATGCGTAAAATGCCCCTACCGGTGTTTTGCATGAGACCCCGGCCATACTGTTAAGCTTTGCAACCATGTATTTTCTTCTCTTGTCGAACTCGGTCATCATTACAGGCAGGAAGTCCTGCGGGCCGGTAAGCGCCTCGACAGCAGCCTTCTGCACGATGGATGTCGCGTTTGAGGTCGACTGGCTCTGTATATTGGTCATGGCCTTTGTGATATCCTTCGGCCCTGCGGTAAAGCCAAGTCTCCAGCCGGTCATTGAATGTGACTTGGAAAGGCCGTTTACCACTATTGTCCGCTGTTTGATCTCTTCCCCCAGCGAGGCGATGCTGATATGTTCAAAGCCGTCATACACAAGCTTTTCGTATATTTCATCAGAGATAATATAAAAATCATGTTCAATTGCCAGTTCCGCAATTTTTTCAAGGCAGCTGCGGTCATACGCAAGCCCTGTGGGATTTGAAGGGCTGTTCAGTATCAGCGCCTTTGTTTTTGATGTTATTTTAGCCTTAAGAATGTCAGGCGTGAGATCAAAGGAGTTCTCTTCAGCTGTCGGAGCGATAACGGGTGTTGCATCGTTCAGCAGGACCTGGTCCGGGTATGTTACCCAGAAGGGGGCCGGTATTATGATCTCGTCTCCCTGTTCAAAGAGCGCTTCAGCTATATTGTAAAGACTGTGTTTTGCACCGCATGAGACGAGTATCTCGTCTTTTTCATAAGAGAGTCCGTTGTCATTTTTGAACTTTTCTATAATCGCGTTTTTCAGTTCATCGATCCCGCCTACCGCAGTGTACTTTGTGAAACCTTCATTAATGGCCCTGATGGCCGCTTCCTTGATGTTGTCCGGTGTGTCAAAGTCAGGTTCACCAACTCCGAAGTTAATGATATCCTCACCTGCCGCCTTGAGCGCTTTTGCCGCGGCATTCATTGAAAGGGTAGGGGACGGCTTGATCGATCTTGTTCTTGCTGAGAGTCTCATAGGCTTATCTCACTCCTGAATAAATTAAGTTACCGTTGATATTTCAAACGGGTCTGCTGGTTTTTATGCTCTGTAACAGCTCCTTTTTTGTTGCAACCGCGGTCCCCATCTTGCCTACGACTATTCCGGCGGCATGGTTTGCTATATTGGCGGCATCCAACAATGTTGCTCCTGCCGCGCGGCTGAGACTCAGTGTGGCTATGACCGTATCTCCTGCACCGCTGACATCATATACTTCCCTTGCGAATGTCGGGATATGCCGGACCTTGCCGCTTTTTTCGAACAGCGTCATTCCTTCATCCCCCCTTGTGATCATTACTGTACTGCATTGAAGCTTATCAAGCAATATCTTTCCGGCCTCAAGAAGTGTGCTTTCGTCCGTGATATCTATGCCGGAACCGAAGGATGCTTCATTTATGTTAGGAGTAATAAGACTTATGCCTTTATAGTAGTTGAAGTGGCCTATCTTGGGGTCAGCGGTGACGAACCGTTTGGGTCCGGCAAGGTCAATGATGTTCTTGACGAGTTTTCTCGTTATAAGACCTTTGCAGTAATCGGATATGATAATTCCTTTGACCTTGGGCAGACATGCCTTCACATATTCAATAATTGTAGAATATGTTGTCCTGCTTATTTCGGACCGCACTTCCCTGTCAAAACGTACTACCTGCTGGTTGTGCGCAATGACCCTTGTTTTCACTGTTGTGGGGCGGTCTTCGTCGATTGCGATGCCGTCGGTGTTTATATTGTTCTCACCGAGCTTGTTTATCAGTATCTTGCCGATATCATCACTGCCTATGATGCCTGTGATATAAGCCCTGCCCCCGAGGGACGTTATGTTGTGGGCGACATTTGCGGCCCCGCCCAGAAGCATGTTCTCGCTGGTGACCTCAACGACCGGCACCGGGGCCTCGGGTGAGATCCTTTTGACCTTGCCCCATATATACTGGTCGATCATAAGGTCGCCGATCACAAGTATGCCGGTACTCTCAAATCTGTTAATGATATCTTTCATATGGTTATCGATTTTATCCCAATAAATTTAGCATTTAAAGTCCCGGTTTGGCAACCGTATTCATGATATTGTTAATAGTTGTTCATTATGACATAATATTTTTATGAAATCCTTAATGAGGAACAGCCTGATAATTCTTTCAATGATGGTTCTCGGGGCATGTGCAACGCCTTCAGGTACAGGAACTTCTGTGTACACGCAAAAGGCCGATTATCATTATGTCCTTGCGGTAGAGGCTGAAATGTCCCATGACTGGGAAGGGGCGCTGAAGCACCTTCAGGCAGCGCGGAAAGAGAATCCTGGTTCACCATTTCTGAGTACAGAGATAAGTCAGGTCTATCTGAGGCTCGAGAGGATAGATGATGCGATAAGGACAGCTGAAGAGGTCGTTGACCGGTTTCCTGATTACGCGCCGGCAATCTCCCTGCTCTCAAAGATGTATACCGGAAAAAAAGAGTACTCCCTGGCGATAGCTGCCTATAAAAAGCTTATAGACATTGAGCCTGAGACCACCCAGAACTATATACACCTTGCATATCTCTATACAGTGGACAATAAGATAGATAAGGCTGTTGAGACATTGAAGGACGTGATAGGTATCGATGCATTTAATGTGATGGCAAGATATTATCTCGGCAGGATATATGTGGAGCAGAAGGAATACAGCATGGCAATAGAACAGCTCGAAAGAACGGTTGAGCTGAATTCTTCGCTCTGGGACGCCTACTATATGCTCTGTAATTCTTATGGGGCTGTGAAGGACATTGATAAGGCTGTCCCGAACTGTGAGAAGGCCGTAAAGCTCAACCCCGGAAATGTTGAGATAAGAAAAACCCTCTCCAGGCTTTATATAGGACAAAAGTCTATTGATGAAGCGGTTGCCCAGCTTGCTGAGATATCTGCTATGGAGCCTGACAATATTGAGATACACGGGGCGCTTGCCGGCATATATGTCGAGCAGAAGAATTATGAACAGGCTGAAAAGGAATTGCGTATAATTATTTCCGCTGATCCTGAAAATGTAAACGCCATGTATATGCTCGGAAAGATTCTGAGCATCACAGAGCGGTATGATGAGGCGATAGAGCAGTTCAATATACTGGTGCGGCTCCTGCCGGACAACCCTGATATATACTTTTATTTTGCTCAAATATATATACAGATAGAGGAATATAAAAAGGCTGAGGAAAATCTGAAGAGCGCTCTTTCCCTTATGCCTGATGATGACCAGATAAAGTTTAACCTTGCGGTGGTGTATGAAAAGCTTGAGAGATTTGACGAGATGTTCGCATATCTCAATGAAACGCTCAAGATCAATCCGGACAATGTTGAGGCCCTGAACTATCTCGGCTACTCTTATGCTGACAGGGGCATTAAACTTGATGAGGCGCTTGAATTGATCAAAAAGGCGATCATGCTTTCTCCTGACAGCGGATATATCAGGGACAGTCTGGGCTGGGTATATTATAAAAAGGGCATGTATGACGATGCGCTGAGAGAGACAAAAAAGGCGCTCGAAACAGCAGTGAATGACCCTGTTATATTTGAGCACCTCGGGGACATATATATTAAGCTTGATGACAGGGCAGCAGCAATAAAGGCATGGGAGAAATCTCTTGAGTTCCAGAATAACGGGGACAGGGAACGCATAGAGAAGAAGATAGAAGCTATAAAGTGATGAAAAGCAGCGGACATTGTTTACAATAGAGGCTCCTGCAAAGATAAACTGGTTTTTAAATGTTCTCGGACTGCGTGATGACGGGTTCCATGAAATAGAGAGTCTTATGCAGAAGATGACCCTTTATGACATGCTCACCTTTTCCCCTTCTGACGAGATAACCGTCCGCACTGATGCGTCCATTCCTGTTGGAGATAATCTTATCTATAAGGCCGCAATGCTGCTGAAAGAAAGATATTCAGTGACAGCCGGGGCTGACATACATCTTGTGAAGAAAATACCCATGGGGGCCGGTCTTGGAGGGGGGAGCAGTGATGCTGCTTCCGCGCTAAAGGGACTGGACAGATTATGGGGACTCGGACTTTCGGATGATGAGCTTTTTTCAGCGGCTGAACAGCTCGGCTCTGATGTGCCTTTTTTTCTTTACGGGCCGGTCTCGCTGGCGCTCGGGCGGGGAGAACGCCTTTATCCATATAACATCTCAAAAGTAAACCATATTTTACTTGTAAAACCTTCATTCAATGTCTCAACAGCATGGGCATACACAAAATATTCTGAAAAAAATTCAGCAGATATCCGGAAGCCTGGAGAACATAATTTTCACCAAAATCCAGATGCTGTTTCCGAGTTGACAAAAAAAGCCGGAAAAGTAAATAATATTGAGCACTTTATCCGCAGTATTGAGAGAGCAGAATTAAGTGATTTAACCGGAATTGTCTTGAATGATCTTGAATCAGTAACCATTGAAAGATTCCCTGTCATCGCTGAAATAAAGAACAGCCTGCTGGATCACGGGGCGCTCTTTTCACTTATGAGCGGAAGCGGTTCTACGGTTTTCGGAGTGTTCTCCTCCGGTGAAAAAGCTGATAAGGCCTTAAGCCGGTTTGACGGTTTCTGGACAGCAGCTGTTCAGACTATAACAAGTTAAGTTAAAGGCATTGGTTTGTCACAGCTTTAGGAATGGGGCGTAGACAAGCGGTAAGTCACATGGTTTTGGTCCATGCAATCGGGGGTTCGAATCCTCCCGCCCCAGCCACTAAGACTGCTCAGGTGCTCTGAAATATATAAGAGGTATAGGGTTTTAATACATAATAATTTAATTGCAAGGGGGTAAAAGTGCCAGAAGGTATTCAGCTGTTTACAGGTAACTCCAATAATAAATTGGCTGCGGAGATCGCAGATGTTTTATGTATTCCGGTCGGTGCCGCAACAGTCTCAACATTCAGTGATGGTGAGATAACAATAAAGATAGATGAAAATGTAAGGGGTTCGGATGTATTTATTGTCCAGTCCACCTGTACCCCGGTTAATAACAATCTCATGGAGATACTCCTTATGGTCGATGCCTTGAGACGGGCCTCTGCCGCAAGGATAACAGCGGTCATGCCGTATTACGGCTATGCCAGGCAGGACAGGAAGGCACAGCCGAGGGTGCCTATTTCAGCAAGGCTCATTGCGGACCTTCTTACTGTCGCAGGTATTGACAGGGTGCTCACGATAGATCTTCATGCAGGCCAGATACAGGGATTCTTTGACATACCTGTTGACCATCTTTATGCATCACCTGTATTGGTCGATTATGTGAAGAAAACGTACAAAAATGATATAGTGATTGTTTCGCCTGATGCCGGCGGTGTTGAAAGGGCAAGGGCGTTTGCAAAGAGGCTTAATGCTTCCCTTGCGATCATTGACAAAAGGCGTGAAAAGGCAAATGTATCTGAGGTTATGAACGTTATAGGTGAAGTTGAGGGTAAGATCGCCATTCTTTTTGATGATATGATAGATACAGCCGGCACTATTACAAACGGTGCTGCCGCGCTCAAGAAGAACGGCGCCAAAAAAGTTGTTGCCGCCTGTGCTCATGCAGTGCTTTCAGGCCCGGCGCTCGACAGGATCAATGCTTCAGTCCTTGAAGAGGTTATCGTCACAAATACCATACCCATGGACAGTAATAAGGAAAAATGTGATAAACTTACCGTGCTCTCAGTGGCATCGCTGCTGGGCGAGGCAATAAAAAGGATACACGAGGAAACATCAGTCAGTTCACTTTTTATATGAAAAAAGGTTAAACTGTTTGTTTGAAATAAACGGAGGTAATTAAGAAATGAAAAAAATAATGGTAAAAGCAGACACCAGGTCTGAGAACGGTAAGGGCAGCGCCAGGAGTCTTAGAGGGGCAGGTATAATTCCTGCGGTCTTCTATTCAGGCGGCAGCTCAACACCGATAAAGCTTAATGCAAAGGAAATGACAAAACTTATCTATTCAGGTGTTGGTGAACATGCGCTGATAACCATACAGCTTAATGATAATGGGACAAAGGCGGAGCATCCGGTGCTCATAAAGGATTATCAGAGTGATCCCGTGTCAGAAGAGCTTCTTCATGTTGACTTTATGGAGGTGTCGCTTAAGGACAAGATCCATGTTACGGTACAGCTTGTGATAGCAAAGGCCCCGGTCGGCCTAAAGAAGGGCGGTATCTTGCTGCATCGTATGAGGGATATCGAAGTTGAGTGTCTTCCTACACAGATACCTGAGAAGATCGAGATCGATGCTTCGTCAGTTGATATCGGCCACTCTCTGCATGTGAGCGACCTGCCTGAGATGGAAGGCGTCAGGGTTGTCAGCGAATCATCTGAGGTCGTTCTTGCCGTTACAGCGCCTACCGTAGAGGCAGAGCCTGAAGAAGGAGCTGCAGAGGTAAAAGAGCCTGAACTTGTAAAGGCCAAAGGTAAAGAAGCTGAAGAGTCAGATAAGGAAGAGAAATAGCCCTGTCTTATGTGGTTAGTGGTCGGCTTAGGTAATCCGGGAGAGGAATATGCGGACACAAGGCATAATATCGGGTTCAGGGTCATTGACACACTGGCAGCCGGAATATCTGTTTCAGTAAAGATAAAGACAACAAATTATGTATTTGGACAAGGCTTCATAGGTGAGCAGAAAATGCTCCTTATGAAGCCTCTTACGTTTATGAACAGGAGCGGTATTGCTGTAATGGGTGCGCTGAGTAAATTCGAAGATATAGATAACATCCTTATAGTGCATGACGACCTTGACCTTGATACCGGGGTCATCAGAATAAAGAAGAGCGGGTCATCAGGCGGGCACAATGGTATCAAATCCATAATTGATGTTCTTAATTCAAAGGATTTTATCAGATTAAAGGTTGGTATAGGCCGTCCAAACAGGGGGCCTGCTGAAAAGTATGTGCTGAAAAAGTTCAATAAACAGGAAAGGCCGCTCATTGATGAGGCTGTGATAAATGCAGTCGATGCAGTGTCAGTGATCGTCAATAAAGGCGTTTCCCATGCCCAGAATATCTTCCATCAGGATAAGCCCTGACCAGCCTGCATGGCCTGATAAGGCTATGCAGGAAATTTCTTCTAAAATTCAACACGTTTCAGACAAAAAAACTCTCATTTTACGCCCTGACAACCCGTTCATTTGACAGCCATAAAAATTAGTGATATACAAACTATATTGTTAATTTAAAAAACTGGAGTAATATGGGTATCAGAAATTCATGGAGAGTATCAGCTCGCATTATTGTTAAATATTCATGCAAGGATAAGTTGTGTACAGGCACTACTGTCAATCTTTCAGACGAGGGTATGTTTATCGTTTCAGACAAAATACCTTTACCTGAAAAATCAAGGATCAGTATATCTTTTCCAGTGAAAGACGAGGTCCTGAGTATCCCCGGGAAACTGATACGGCATGTAAAGGTCGAAGGGGACCGAGAAGGTATCGGGGTCATGTTTTCAGATCCGCCCAAAAAATATACTGATTTTTTAGAAGAGCTTCTCTATGTTATGTAGGCTTTGAAATTACTGCTGCCTGTTCATTTGATCTGCGTGGTCAGGTATCGCTTACCTTGGGGTATTACGTGAGCGTTCAGGGGTTTTGATCTTCGGCCTTCATTTTATTGTATCTTCTCTTTGCCTCAGCAGAGATGGTGACGCGGTCGCGTATGTCCCACCGGTAGTAATCTTCAAGGGAGCTTGTTCTCTGTTTTATCGGAAGGAGCTGTGCTTTCTGTACGGACTTAAGATCGTCTGGAAGTTTTGGTACCGGGCTGTTTGTATTTCTTACTTCATCAATGTCCATCTTTTGTCCCGTTCATAAAAATCGTAAATATTATATAATTATTGTAATGTTTTTATCTGAAAATATCATTATGCTGAACGATTAATTCTTTCGGGGTATCTATCTTGTTGTTTTTATTGAGACTTTTCATGTGAGGGGCAATGAAATACATTGTATTAACAGTCCGGAATTTTTAAAATAGTAACTATCTGAAAAAATATCTAAATAGAAACTGAGGTCAACAATTATGAAAAAGTATCATGTGTACGGAATAGGCAATGCGCTGGTTGATATGGAGTTTGAGGTCGAGGACTCTTTTTTTGAGAAATATAATATTGAAAAAGGTGTGATGACCCTGGTTGATGAAGAACGCCAGCATGAACTGATAGGACACCTGGACGCTTTTGAGGGCAAGAAGGCCAGCGGCGGTTCGGCAGCGAACACCATAATCGCAGTCAATTATTTCGGCGGCAACTCATTTTATTCATGCAAGGTATCAAATGATGAGCTTGGTGATTTCTATGTCCATGACCTTAAGGCAGCCGGAGTTGATTCCAATGTGGGTAATGGCCGTAAAGACGGCATCACCGGTAAATGCCTTGTAATGGTGACCCCTGACGCGGAACGCACCATGAACACATTTCTCGGCATCACAGAGACCTTTTCTGTTGATGAACTGCACCAGGACGCATTGTGTGACTCGGAGTATCTCTATATCGAAGGCTATCTTGTAACATCCAGTACAGGCCGTCACGCGGCCATAGAGGCACGTAAAATAGCGGAAGAGTCAGGGGTGAAGACGGCCCTCACATTTTCCGATCCTGCCATGGTTGAGTTCTTTAAAGACGGGCTGAAGGAGATGATCGGTAAAAAGGTCGATCTGCTTTTCTGCAATGAAGCGGAGGCCAAAAGCTGGGCCGGGACAAATGACCTTGACCTTGCGCTGGAGTCCCTGAAAGGTATAGCCTCCACATTCGCCGTTACCATCGGCAGAAAAGGCGCGCTCGTATACGACGGCAAGCATATGATAGATATATCCCCTCATGAAATTAAGGCGATCGACAGCAACGGCGCGGGCGACATGTTTGCCGGAGCGTTCCTGTACGGAATCACACACGGCCATTCATTCTATGAAGCAGGCAATATCGCCAGTCTTGCGGCCGCAAGGGTAGTGAACCAGTTCGGCCCGAGACTGGGCGCGGACGAGCATAAAGAGATATTGGATATTGTCCTGGCTAAATAATTACGTAGGGGCACATTGCATTGTGCCCCTGCTTTCTCTCTTCTGCTACATTGATAATTACAATAATTAATAGGGGTAATCAATGGGTAAATATAAAAGAATGCTTAAGTCTACACGATCGAACTACTGGAAAGTGTTTCGAATAGTTTTTGTTATCTTTTCTCTATACCTTACCGGGGATGCTTTTTATCGCTGGGACGGATTTATGTATTATGGATCATTTTCTGATTTTCTTCCAGGTGTTGCTCTTATCATAATTATCTGGAGTTCTGCCGCTTTGATTATGGCATTGCTGTTATGTCTATTTGGAAAGTTTGTTGAGCTTTTTTTCCGTCTATTTACTTGGAAAATTAATGTAGATTACATAATGATAAATGTATGCCTGCTAATGTTCCTGTCTATTTTTATGTGGTTTGGCAAACAGGCAATTTTTCGAAATGCGCCAACGCCAATAATATTAAAATTAACCATTGCATCAAGTATAATCCTCATTACTCTTGTTATGTCATGGCTACTTCGTAATAAAATGTTTTTAATTCAGGAACGTATTACTCCACTAGTCTGGATATATGGTATCCTCCTTTTTTTATCCGTCCCTCTGCTGGTTTATTGTGTCGGACATAGTGATAAATCAGATAATGCACCCAAGAAATTGACTAGCATCTCGTCAGAAGACACAAACCGGCCAAATATTATTTTAGTAACCTTTGATGCGCTTACTGCACGAAAAATGTCCGTATATGGTTATGGCCGAACAACAACTCCTTTTATTAATGAATGGGCAAAAAATGCCTCTAAATTTACAATGGCTCAGGCTGAATCCACATACACTTCACCGACAACTGCAAGTTTAATGACCGGAAAAAGAGTCTGGACTCACCAATTGTATCAACCTCATGGTTATAAGGTCATGAACGCCAATATTGAAAATCTGCCTTTAGTCCTTAAAAAAAATGGATATTACACCATCGCATTAATTCAAAATATCTATGCTTCAGTTGGTACTTTAGATATTGCTAAAAGTTATGACATTACCTATCCCGTGAATGAATTTGTCATATTTAATTCAATATCAGGTTTAATTGATGTTACTTTGTATAAATACTTTTCTCAAAACATAATATTGTATGACTGGGCCACAAGACTAGATTTTCTGCTTGGGAATCTTTTAGATAAATTGGGCAGATTTTTTTCAAATACAGCCGAAAAAGAATATCCTCTTGAGAAGGTTTTTAATAAGTTTTTATGGCTCATTAAGAAAAAGCAACCAGAGCCATTTTTTGCATGGCTTCACTTAATGCCACCTCACGATCCTTATTTGCCTCCAGATCCATACATGGGCATGTTCGATGCTTCTTTAAAATTGAGGACATTCAATGACCAGACCATGAAAAATAAATATGCTTATATTGACATCACAAGGGCTAGGTACGATGAATTTATAAGATACTGCGATAACGAATTTGAAAATTTCATAAATGAATCATCTAAGCATATTAGTAACACAGTGATAATTCTGTCTGCGGATCATGGAGAGAGCTTTGAACACAATTATATAGGGCATGGTGAACGCTCTTTGTATGAACAACTTACCAATATTCCTCTTATTATTAAGGAAACTGATCAGACTGAAGGAACTGTAATTAGTGACATAGTTGAACAAATAGATATAGCACCAACAATACTTGAATTGGCGAACATATCTATCCCGCCCTGGATGGAAGGACAGTCATTGGTACCTTTGATGCGAGGCAAAGAGTATCTTGAGAAGCCGGCATTGTCAATGTCTGTCTGGAGTACTCCTGGAGGAAATAGGATTAAGGAAGGTACATTTGCTATTTGGGAAGGTGACTACAAATTAATACACTATCTCAAAGATAATAAGTCGATGCTTTTTGATCTGAAAGCTGATCCCGATGAGATAAATAATCTCTATAATGTAAAACCCGAAGTAAGCAGCCGTCTGTTAACACTGATTAAAGAAAATCTTGAAAAGGCCAATGAAAGGATACGATTACGGGAGTAATTATCTTTGATTGCATGTTGGGATAACTATAATCCTTTTTTATTCTTTTGTGTTTCAGCTTTTTCGAGCTTCCCAACTTACGCTCTTTCCCGCTTTCCCGCCTTTCTGTGATATAATGCCCATAAGGGACTGGGGCTGAAGAATC
>CBFDEG010000076.1:0-12483 GCA_965603765.1 uncultured bacterium
CAAGGGGCAGTACTTTGTTGTGGTGGAAGGCTCTATCCCGATGGCGGACAACGGCATCTATTGCTGTATTGGCGGCAAGTCAGCCGTTGATATCGCAAGAGAGGTCTGCGGCAATGCGCTTGCTACCATTGCTGTCGGAACATGCGCTGCATATGGAGGGATCCCTGCCGCAGCCCCTAATCCTACCGGTGCGGTGAGTGTTAAAGAGGCTGTCCCGAATGCAACTGTAATTAATCTTCCCGGCTGTCCGCTTAATGTAGAGAACCTGACAGCCACTATTGTCCATTACCTGACCTTTGGAAGGTTCCCGGAAGTTGATTCACTCGCCAGGCCTTTATTTGCATACGGCAAGAGGATACATGATAACTGTGAAAGAAGGGGCCACTTTGATGCGGGCCAGTTTGTAAAAGTATGGGGTGATGAAGGTCACAGGCAGGGATGGTGTCTTTATGAGATGGGCTGTAAAGGTCCGGAGACATTTCATAACTGTCCGACCGTTAAATACAATGAGGGCACAAGCTGGCCTGTCCAGGCAGGACACGGCTGTATAGGATGTGCGGAGCCTGCTTTCTGGGACTCTATGACCCCTTTCTATAAGAGGCTTCCCGAGGTCCCCGGCTTTGGTGTTGAAAGTACTGCTGACAAGATCGGTGCGGGGCTTGCCGCAGCAACAGCCGCTGGTGTTATTCTTCATGGTGTAGGCAGGGCTATAGCGCCGAAGAATAAAGATGATGATGACAAATAATGATCATATAGATATATAAATTAAGAGGGAGGTGGCAACATTGGCAAAAAAGTTAGTCGTAGACCCTATAACAAGAATTGAAGGACACCTCAGAATAGAAGCAAAGGTCGAGAACGGCATAGTTGTCGATGCGTGGAGCTCAAGCACGATGTTCAGGGGGATAGAGATCATCCTCAAAGGCAGGGACCCCCGTGACGCATGGGCTTTTACCCAGCGTATATGAGGCGTCTGAACAACGGTGCACGCAACCGCCTCGGTGAGAGCGGTCGAAGACGCTTTAGGCATTACCATTCCTGATAACGCAAGACTTATCAGGAACCTTATTACAGGCATACAGTATGTGCAGGACCATGTGATACATTTTTACCATCTGCACGCACTTGACTGGGTCGATATTGTGAGCGCCCTGAGCGCTGATCCGGTCAAGACCTCAGCGCTTGCGCAGTCAATTTCCGATTGGGACAGATCGAGCGCGGATTATTTTAAAGGCATTAAAGACAGGATAAAGGCATTTGTTGACAGAGGCCAGCTCGGTCCGTTCGCAAACGGCTACTGGGGACACCCCGCGTACAAGCTTCCGCCGGAGGCAAATCTGATGGCAGTTGCGCATTATCTTGAAGCGCTTGACTGGCAGCGGGACGTTATTAAGATACAGGGACTTCTCGGGGCAAAGAACCCGCATGCCCAGACATATATTGTCGGCGGTATGTCAATACCTGTTGACCCTGAGAGCCAGAACGCTCTGAATGCCGGAAGCATAGCATTTATACTTGGACTTGCGAAGAAGGCAAAGGACTTTGTTGAAAAGGTCTACGTACCCGATGTTCTGGCGGTTGCTCCTTTTTATCTTGACTGGGCAGGCCATGGAGCAGGGGTAGGCAATTTCATGAGCTACGGTGAGTTCCCGAATGATACGGACAGTAACACATCCAATACGTGGCTGCCGCGCGGTATCATTTTAAACAAGGACCTTTCAAAGGTGCATGAGGTTGACCATGAGAAGGTCAGCGAGTATGTCACACATTCATGGTACGAATATTCAGGCGGGGACGGAAACGCGAAGCATCCGTGGGACGGTGAGACTAATCATAAGTACACTGGCCCGCAGCCGCCGTATGAATATCTTGATACAGATGCAAAATACACATGGCTGAAAGCCCCCCGTTATGATAACAAGGCAATGGAGGTCGGACCGCTTTCGAGGATGCTGGTAGCATATGCCTCGGGCCATGAACAGGTCCAGGGTGCGGTTAATGGAGTTCTCAAAGCACTGGGTGTTGGGCCGGAAGTGCTCTTCTCAACACTCGGCAGGACTGCGGCAAGGGCTGTAGAGACACTTGTCACAGCTGATCAGATACATGTATGGCTCAATGCGCTTGCAGTCAATATGAAAAATGGAGACCTTAAGATACACAATGGAGAGAAGTGGGAGCCGTCCACCTGGCCTGCAGAGGCAAAGGGATACGGTTTACATGAAGCCCCTAGAGGTTCACTCGGCCACTGGGTAAAGATAAAGGACCAGAAGATCGACAACTTCCAGATAGTTGTGCCGGGAACATGGAACGGTTCTCCCAGGGACGCGTCAGGACAGAGGGGCCCGTTTGAAGAGGCGCTTATCGGCACACCTGTTGCAGATATTGACCGGCCAATCGAGATACTCAGGACCATACATTCATTTGACCCCTGTATGGCATGCGCCGTACATCTGGTTGATACTGAGGGCAATGAGCTTATCAGGGTAAAGGCCAAATAAGAAAGGGGGAGCGGACATGAAAGACAAAAAAGTGAAGATCTATGTTTGGGAGTTCCCTGTAAGATTTACACACTGGCTGAATGTGCTCTGTATCCTCGCCCTTTCTGTGACCGGATACTATATTGCTGATCCGTTCATCTATGCCCAAACTTCGGACCAGTACATAATGGGCTGGATGAGGTTCGTTCACTTTGTGGCATCGTATGCTTTTGTGATGAGCCTTATCATCAGGTTTTATTGGTCATTTGTGGGTAATAAATATGCCAGTATCAAAAGCCTTTTTCCTGTTTCCGGAGCGGACTGGAAATTTGCGCTCGAAGAATTGAAATTCTATATGTTTCTCAGTAAAAGGACCCCGCACACTCTTGGAACTACAGCTCTTCATGGATGGGCAGATCTCACTATGATACTGGTATTCCTGTTTCAGGTATTTTCCGGATTTGCCATGTACTCTGTGAACCATACAGGTATGATATGGACAATGCTCGGCGGATGGCTTCTGGCCTATATGGACCTTCAATCACTCAGACTGTTCCATCACCTGGCCATGTACGTAATACTGTCATTTACCATCCTGCATGTTTACCTTTCATGGATGTCTGATATTGCAAAGAAGAACAGCATGATGATGTCTATCTTCAATGGATACAAACGCATACCTGAGAAGGACTTGAAGTAGGAAACAGAACAATGCATGAAAGAATAAAAGGCCCCGGAAGTATGATCTCCGGGGCTTAATTTTGATAGAGTTGGTATGAGCCGAAGCTTGGGAAAAGAATGTACAATAATCAGGAGGCATCATTGAACATAGCTGTATTCGGAATAGGCAATCTGCTTCTGTCTGATGACGGGGTGGGCATTCATGCGATAAATAAATTGAATGAAGAATATGAGTTCCCTGAAGGTGTTGAGATAATTGACGGGGGCACAAAGGGGCTTGACCTTCTGCCGCTGTTTGAGAACAGGGAGAAGGTGTTGCTGATCGATGCGGCGAACTTCAATAAGCCTGCAGGCACTATCGATATTGTTGAGGGAGATAAGATACCTGCCTTTTTGAGCACCAAGCTCTCTGTTCACCAGATAGGTGTCCCGGACATGCTCTTTGCCGCAAAGCTGATGGAGATAATGCCTGACAAGATCTCCTTTGTAGGCATTCAGCCTGAATCCATGGAGACAAAGGTAGAGATGTCGGATACTCTGAATAATAAAATGCCGGAATTCATGAATGCGATCATCGGGAAGTTGAAAGAGTGGGGAGTTGAGGCAGTAAAAAAAGGCGCGGAAGTTCAGAAGAGCTGAAGCCCGGAAGTTAATGATTTTCAGGGTCAGGTCCTGTTTCTTGCAAAAATGCAGGATGCATGACCTGACCCTGTTTTTTGATCGAAAACAGCCTAAACCTTACCGTTGTGTTAAAATAACCTGCTTATCAAGCATACCAATCGTGATCTGCAATCTTTAGAAAAACCCGTCGATCATTTATTTCAGCAAATTATTGTCATGCTGCGATCCCGCACTGTACCAATCGGGTGAATAGCGTTACAAAAGGAGAATTAGTGTCAATTGAAGAAGTCAGCCCAATAGATATAGATGGAACTACGGGACTGGAATTAGAGGAGTTGGTCAATAAATTATCTACCTGTGCCCGTGTTGATGCGGCAAATGAATTAAGACCGATAGTCAGGGAATATTTTCAACAGTCAGCATCACATGACAGGGAAAAGATAATTTCCGCATTGATAGCTTCTTTAAGCGGTACTCAATTCTGGGGAGGCGGATTCACGGAAACTGTTGCTGATATTTTCGTTGAGATAGGAAGTTTGACAGTGCCTGATCTGGTCAAGGCGCTGAAACACCGGGAAAGCGGTGTGCGTTTTGGCGTGACGCTGGCATTATATAATATGTCCAGGAGATACCACGGGTCTCTTGAGGATGTCAGTATCAACGATATGTTTTTAGATCCGGAGCCGCATATCAGGCTTAATCCTTACGACAGGATCGTATCGGGCTACTGGAAAAAGGCATTCAACTATTGGGAAATTTCCATGGCCCTGATCGATGGGATAGAGATCAAGGAAGTGCTTGCGGGTCCGCGCCTTGGTCTAATTGAGAGAGAGTTTATCTTTGAGACCATTGAGACCTATGACACTATAGATGATCTTGTTCAGCTTAAATTATCTTCAGGTATACGATCTTTTAAAGAAGCAGGCCGCTCGTTGATCATTACTACGGAAGATGACAGGAAATTGGTCATAAAATTCCTTATAGATCGTCACGGACTTGATGCAGAGTCCAGAAGACCTGAGAACCTGGAAAATGATGCAAGATGGATGGATTATCTCCGGCAGAACGATCCGGCCCTGTCCCTTGAAAGTTGTTTTCCCGAGCCACTGGTCTTTAACAATAACAGGCATATTTTTGCAATAAGGAAGATGATCTTGAAAGGCGAACGCCTTACCTGTCTGGGCAAGGTCCATCTGGACCCGGACACAAAATATTACGCGATCAGCTACCTTCCCGCTGATTCTTATCTGGTCTATTCAAATGATGAGGAACTGGAGGAGAAGGAATTCCGCCTTGCAGCTCTGGTGAACATCAGTGACATGGCGCATCTCGCCTCTCATGGTATAGTTCACAGCGAGCCGATCAATCTGTATCACAATATAGGAACGCGCCAGAAATATAACATTTTGATCTCAGGGGGCCCGGGCAGAGTGGACAAGTGGCTGCTCGCAACTGAATATCCGAACATGAGATTGTCAGGAATTGCTGATTTTGAACATTTGCTGGCAGTAGGCACTATAGGCGGCCTGCACGAGGCAATAAGCAATGAACTCTTTGCGTGGGTCCTTGTTGCCGCCAGTTACTACAGAATAAAATGTCTGCCTGAAATAAACGGTAAAGAGCTGTTCAGGAGTTTTGTCCGGGGTCTGCTGAAAGAAGGTTTAAATCTGTATTATTCAATTTTCGCGGGAAACCCTTCATCAGAACTGGACCTTTGCATGGACTGGGAAAAAGTAGCCGGTGAAATGACAGATCATATGATGACCGATAAATGGAAGCATGACAGGATAAATCCTGACCTGGGAAAGTACAATGGCAGGTTTCCTATTGATACGCTTGTAAGGGCTCTGTACATTACCGCGACACTCGCTATTTTGAACAGGGCAATTGCCGGCCCAATAATTTCTCCGGACCGTATGCTTCCTTGTTAAGCAGTTAAAGATTTTATCTTGCCTGACCGAAAATATTATTGACGCAGGGCATGGCGGCACCACTTTCAATTTAATTTATAACAGAACCTGATCTTATTGAAAGTATTATGTTTTTTTGTTTGTAAACATTGTATAACATAGTGTACTCTTTATAGCATTAATGAAAATATCAAATGCTTAATGATGGACTTTACAGGGAGGTAAAGGTATATATGAGAACTATAATTATAGGTGTAGGGAACCCTATTTTGACACATGACAGTGTAGGGGTAAAGGTGGCAAAATCGGTCTATACTAAAATGAACGATCAGTCTGCTATAGAGGTGTCGGAACTCAATGTAGGCGGATTAGGGCTTATGGAAGCTATTGTCGGTTATGAAAGGGCAATAATCATTTATGCAATATCAACTGAGCAAGGAAAGCCGGGAGATGTTTATTCTTTGTACCCCTCTAATCTTTTATGCCCCTATGATACTGATCTGGCAGCTGCGATCGAGTTGGGTGAATTATTGGGTCTTCAGATGCCTTCTGACATCAAAATGTGGGCAATAGAGGTTGACGGCACTAATAACGTAAGTGAAGGCCTTACGGAGAATGTGGAAAAAGCCGTAACTGTTGTTGTGGACAATATACTTGCTGATCTGAAAGTATATGAGAGATCTCAAATAACAAGTGCCAAAAAATAAATCACAATATCCAAATTTCAAACATGCTCATTTCGGTTATTGAGATTTGAGCTTTGGAATTTATTTGTTATTTGTATTTTGTTTTTTGGTGCTTATTTTGCAAGCTATCCAAAAAACATTGAAAGCAGTAAAATATATCTTATATTGAAATTATCATCTGGAGGTTTACCATATGTGCGTCGGTGTTCCTATGAAGCTTGTTGAGGTAGATTACCCGGCCGGGGTTGCTGAGGCCAAAGGGGTAAGAAGAGAGATAGGTCTTCAGCTTATGCCCGAGGGTTCCCTTGAGATCGGGGACTTTGTGATAGTTCATGTCGGCTTTGCGATAGAGAAGGTGGACAAGAAACTTGCTGCTGAGATATGGGAATCCCTTGATGAGATACTCCGTGTGATGGACGAGGAAGAAAGCAGTGCATGAGGTCTCTGTTGCGCTCGGAATGGTGGATGAACTCACCAGGATAGCCTCGGAGAACAATGCTACAAAGATATTGATCGTTAATCTTAAAATAGGCAGGCTCTCGGGCATTGTAACTGATTCGCTGAAATTCGCATTTGATGCCATAAAGGCTGATAATCCGTTGATCGCATCTTCCGAGATAGTGATCAAGGAGGTCCCCCTGGTCTATCAATGTGATAAATGTGATAAAAGCTTTGAAGCTGCTGATATGTATTTTCCTGCCTGTCCTGGATGCGGGTCAAATGACCTTAAAATAATTTCAGGTGAAGAACAGCATATAGAGAATGTGGAACTAGAGATATAAGGAGAAATAACAAAATACAAGCACCAAATAACAAATAAATAACAAATTACAATACTCAAAACTCAAACATGCGGGTTTAGGTCATTGGAGTTTGGTTCTTGAAATTTATTTGTATTTTGTTATTTGAGATTTGAAATTTATCGACACCAGGAGATTACTATGTGTGATACGTGCGGTTGTGATCATGACCATGAACATAAAGAAATAAAGACAGTGGATGTTAACCAGAGCCTTTTGAAGTCTAATGAAGAGGCGGCTATAGTCAATAAAAAGCATTTTGATGAGAGAGGGATATATGTTATTAACCTTATAAGCTCTCCGGGTTCCGGCAAGACGACTTTGCTCGAAAAAACTATTGAGTCTATTAAAGATGAGATAAGCATCGGGGTGCTTGAGGGTGATATAGAGACCGAGCTTGATGCTGAGAGGATAAGGGCAAAGGGCGTGCCTGCGGTACAGCTCACAACAGGCGGGGCGTGCCATTTGGAATCCGCACTGGTGCATAAGGGGTTTCATAATCTGGAGCATCAGCTTGACGGCAAAAAGCTTGACCTGCTCTTTATCGAAAATGTCGGCAACCTTGTCTGCCCCTCGTTCTTTGACCTTGGCGAGCATCTGAGGATCGTTCTTATCTCAATACCGGAAGGTCATGATAAGCCCGTAAAGTACCCTAAGGCCATCAGGACATCAGCTGTTATGATAATATCCAAGTCCGACCTTCTGCCTTATTTTGATTTTGATATTGAGAAAGCAAAAAAAGACGCGCTTGCACTTAATCCCTCCCTTAAGATATTTGTGACATCCACAACAACGGGCGAGGGTATCGAGGAATGGCTTAAGTTCTTAAGAAATTCAATCTCGAACAGGACCTGCTGTTAATATGGGAAATATCGAGATCGGACATGGCAATGGCGGAAAGCTTACGCGTGACCTTATTGAAACGGTATTTCTTAAATACCTCAAAAGCGATGAACTGAACGCGCTTGAAGATGCTGCGACCATAGAACTTGATCATAATCACAAAACAGCGATAACAACGGATTCGTATGTTATAAGCCCGCTCTTTTTTCCGGGCGGTAATATAGGAAAGCTTGCTGTATGCGGCACGGTCAATGATCTTGTTGTGAGCGGAGCTGTGCCGAGGTACCTTTCTCTCGGTATGATAATAGAAGAAGGCTTTTCTCTTGAACAGCTTGAAGAGATAGTGAAGAGTATCAGTGAGACTGCTGACAGCGCAGGGGTAAAGATCGTTACCGGTGATACAAAGGTGGTCGAAAAAGGCAAATGCGACGGCATATATATAAACACAACAGGCATCGGTGAGATAGTAAGGCCCATGCCTCTCACTAATATTACTGCGGGTGATGCTGTTATAGTTACCGGCACAATCGGCGATCACGGGACAGCGGTTGCGATCGCGCGTGAAGCATTTGAAATAGAGGCGAAAGTCGAAAGCGACTGCGCGTCACTTAATGATATGCTCTCTTCCCTTTTTGAAGTAGAGGGCCTTAAATGGATGCGCGACCCGACCCGCGGCGGTGCCGCAACTGTGCTGGTAGAGCTGTCTGAAGCAACCGGATTCGGCATTGAGATAAATGAGAAAGATGTTCCTGTAAGAGAAGATGTTAAATTCATCCAGGAGATGCTCGGTTATGATCCGCTTTATCTCGCCAACGAAGGAAAAGCCATTATAATCACATCAGCTGAAAGCGCTGAGACTGTAATTGATAAATTAAAGAAACATGACATCGGAAAAAACGCCGCAGTGATCGGTAAGCTTACTTCCCGATTTGAAGGTGTCAGGCTCAGGACTGCAATAGGCGGAGAGCGTAAGCTTGATATGCTTGAAGAGGATATGCTGCCACGGATTTGCTAGGCAATAAAAAGAAGGCGATAGGCCATGGGCAAGAGGCGAGAGAACATCTATTTCCTATAGCCCCTTGCCCATGGCCTATTTTTTAAACTATGAACAAAGTTGAAGAGTTGATCAAACATATAAAACACCTTGTGCCAGAAGATAAGCACATCCGCATTATGAATGTTTGCGGTTCGCATGAGCACACCATTGCCTTTTCAGGTATGCGCAGTCTTATGCCGGAGAACCTTGAGATAATCCCGGGTCCCGGCTGTCCTGTCTGTGTCTGTCCTGAGAGTGATATTATTAATGCGATAAATTTATCGAACAGGGATGATGTAATTCTTGTGACCTACGGTGATATGCTTCGGGTTCCTACAAAAAAGGGTTCTATCCGCGCGCAGGGCAGAAACTACAGGATGATATCGTCCCCATTTGAGGCGATAAAGATTGCAAAGGAAAATCCTGATAAAAAGATAGTATTTTTCTCGATAGGTTTTGAGACAACAACAGCGCCTGCTGCCGCGATCCTTGAGATGGGCGTGCCTGATAATCTCTCCATCCTCAGCTCACACAGGCTGACACCGACCATAATGGAGATACTTGTGAAAGATGCTGATATCGGGATAGACGGTTTTATTGCGCCCGGCCATGTATCAGCAATAGTCGGCTCCAATGCATGGAATGTCTTTTCTGAAAAGTACGGCATCCCAACGGTTGTTGCCGGGTTTGAGGCTGACAACCTCCTTATGGGCATTGCCGAGATATTGAGACAGCTCAAAGAGGGCGTTGCTGAAACAGGCAATGTCTATGCAGGTGTTGTAAGGCCCGAGGGAAATGTCCAGGCGCAGAAGCTGCTGGATAAGTTCTTTGAGAAAGCAGATGTCAACTGGAGGGGCATAGGCCATATCCCCGGTTCCGGTCTTGAATTAAGGAAAGAGTATGCCCGTTATGACGCAAGAAAGGTCTTTGATCTTAAAGACGTTAAAGAAGAAAAGATCCCCGGATGCATCTGCGGCAGCGTGGTCCTCGGCAAGGCCTATCCAGATGCCTGCAAGATGTTCAAAAAAAGCTGTACCCCTAAGTCACCTCATGGGCCTTGTATGGTTTCGATGGAGGCGGCTTGTAATATTTGGTATAAGGCGGGGTAGGTTTTAACGCCAAGATCATGGGAGCGAATACGCTTCCCGTGCAATGGCTGGTTGTGTGGTTAATCTTCTAATATTAATTCCATTTCACCCAAACTGTTTATTATCAACAAGTGTTTAAAGTCCATTCTACTTGTTACATAACCTATGCTGTCACTTTCAATTTTTGTTCCATCTTCAAGTTCAATCGATACTCTGTAACTATTGTCGCCCATGCTCCCAAAATAACATTGCACGTATCCCGGTGATTGCAACCCTGATGCTGAGCATACTCTATCATGAAGGGTAATTTGGGCTTTTGAAATTATTCGGCCTGAATCATTTTTGAGCTTAAGGGTGATTAAACCATCCGGAGTCAATCTTGTCAAAATCGCCAACAATCCTATTAAAGCCAGGAAACCGATAACAATGTTTAGTAAGAGCTTAAATTTCATTTTATTTCATCACATAACGTCAAAACCACCGATACATGACATGTACTGAATCTAAATGCTGGAAAAGTGTTTTGAGTACCATAAAACGATCACCGCTGTCATGTATTCGAGTGCGTTATTTTGTTATCTTTTAAATATTTAATCTCTTTTTTCACTGAATCAATTATAAATTGCCGGTACTTCTTGTCTTCCATAATTATTAGTAGTTTTTCCATATCTTGCAATGTAGGTTTTTTGAGCGAGAACATTGATATCAAAATAAGTTCCCTCGGATATTTAGAGCTTTCTGAATTTTCGAATAATGCTTTTAATTCTTTGTAGCTGGTTTGAATATTATTTATCGGTCTAATACTAGATATAATCTTTTGTATTTTATCTACATTGTTCCTGTGAACACTTATAAAAGCAATGTTATATTTTTTGTCTTGAAACCTGAAGTCAAAGCTGACATTTACTCTGTTTGGATCCTTTGTTTGCTCTCCGGCTATATCATAAGTATTTATCTTTAGTATCCCGGTCACATGCTGTGTTTCCACATCAAATGCTTCAAAATTATTAGATTGTGACCATGATATGGCCTTAAGTATAAGAAGATTGCTCAATCTTATGTTATGTATTAAGTTCCACCAACTATAATCAGTGAGCTTTGCATAATGTGCTGATTTTATAAGTTCAAAGAATGAAGTGTCTTTTAATTGTATCTTATCCCATGCTCTTTGCATCAATGAAGATTTTGGATAATCTAATCTATCAGGTATCACATGAAATAAAATATGCCCGTACTCTTCAAAATTACTTGAAGTTAAATTAATATTATCGAGTTTATGTTCAATATACATTGGATTTACATGGCTAATATCTTTCTTGTAAAACGGGAACTTCATTTTAAATCCCTTGAAATAAAATGTTCCTGATTCAATGTCTGCTTCTTTAAGCATGAGTTTTGTTGGAATATAGTCAATGGCCCTTTTAATTTCAGGAGTTAATGAATATTTAATGCAGAGATATAGCCCCAAGTTTCCTGTAAACCATAAAGCTAATATAATAATGACTGCAATAGTTGCTTTTTTCTTCATTTTTCTATAGATAACGCCAACGTCATGGATGTGTACCATGAAGCAAGTCTTCCTGCCCTCAATCTAATTTGCTCATCCTAAAACAATCACACCCCCCACTCGCCGCCGCTGGTACGCATTCCAATGCACCGCTTGGTTATGTGTTCTTTTAAATCAGTTAATCAATCCACATGGTTCAATAGGAGCTTCATGTAATATTCTTTCCCTTAATTTCATAGCTTCTTCTTTGCTAGTGTCATTCGATGATATTGCTCCAGAATCTATTTTCGCTCTTATTATTGCTTGTACTACTAAATCTGTATCAATGAGTACAGTCATCCTTTTATTTATATTTTCTTCAGTAATCTTTGAAAGCTCCTTCGTTGCAGATTTTGTAAGCTGTATATAAACTGAGAATTTATCACGTGAAGGAATAACCTTTGCATCTTCAACATTTGCTTGGCAAAGAGAATATTGAATAGCATTACTTTTTTGATCAGCATAGCTGTAATGATAATTTGCTAATAACAATAATGTTAAACAAATAAGAGGCATAATAATTTTAATCATATTATTCACATAACAATTATTAGACGGCATCTGTCTTTCCTGGAATTTCAATATTTTTCAATGAGTGTAAAAAATCATAACTCCTTGAACTATAAGAATTCGAACAAGCCTTTTTGCCGTGTTTGCTCTGTAATACCTTGTTAGACGGCAGCCGTATTTCCCGGAAGTTATTTATTTTTACACTAAATTTAAATGCTGTATTGCAGGAATTCAGGAAGGTCTACGCTTTTAGCCCTGTCCCTGGTAAAAGATTATAACATATTT
>CBFDEG010000077.1:0-12476 GCA_965603765.1 uncultured bacterium
GGATGGATGAAAGGATGTCTTCAGTCGGCATGCCCTCAATATCAAATGAACGGGTATCTGATAATGTATATCCTTTACCCTCTTTTTCAAATGTATATATATGCAGCTGTGTATCTGTCCAGTCGATGAACCCTGTATTCATTGTCTAAGCTTCTCTCCAAAAATATATTTTCATGGAGGTGTCCATTACACTCTCGATTATCCTGGTTATCTCATTTACCCGTGCAATTGCTTTGACCTTAAAGATATTGCCTTTAACGGTTATCTTGGTCAGCATCCTGATTCCTGTTGCCTCAAGGCCCGGTACCTTTACAATCTGGCTGGTATTTTCGAAAGGTGTTGTCTTTCGGTGTTTTATTATTTCCTTTGCAAGACTTTCGTCTATGTCTTTATCAAGGGACATCAGCACAGGTATTTCAGCAGTATTAACGTTTATTTTTCCGTCTCCGTAGGTCGTTATATATGGATGTATTTTATTAAAGATCTCACCGGTCATCCCGTTCACAAGTTTTAGCTCATCACTATTCCATAAAAAAGTGTTCTTTGCCGCTGTCTCGGAGTCAGCAAGCCTCGGTTCTTCATCAGGGTCTATCCAGTCAGCGATATACAGTGAAATATCTGGATTAATATTAAGGTATTCTAACATGTTTTTCAAGGATTGAAGCGCGTCCTCATTTGTCGTTCCCCTCGGGTATATTATGCTGTTTATATTGAACTTTGAGTTTTCATCCTCCAGGGATATGGACAGACTGCTGTATGGACCGAAATCCATTGCGACCGGCAGGGCTATCTCCTTTACGTATGTATAATTATAGTTGTTCACCCTTGTTAAAAAGTTCGTGCTGAGGGACTGCCCTGACTTTGCAATAAGAGATGCCTTTTGCGCATTGCTCCAGTTCGAAAGTGAAGAGGAGTCGATGTGGACATCGTAAATGAAGCTGGTCACAAGACCGACAAGGATAGTTATTAATAAAAGCGTGACTATCAAAGCGGAACCCCTCTGGTTGTTAATTATCTGCCTGTTCAAAGCTTCTGCCCTGTCATTGGCCGCGCGTATTCAGTGAGCTTTACGGTCTTTGTATTGTCATTGAACTCGATAGTTACCCTGACCTCCTTCGGAAGTTCGTCTGTTTCCGCGGTGTCCCATGTTTTGACCCATTTATTATTAAAGAGGACCTCTGCGCTAAATCCTTCAATGTCCTCAATGATCTCTATGGTGTATCCTTCAGTGTCCAGTCCTGCCGGGGCCTCGGTCTTCATAAGGTCTAGTTTTCCGTCAGTCTCCCTTATGCTGTATGAGACCCTGCTGGAGGAATAGCCCTTAAAAGAGAAACATGTAAGCTCAAGTGAAGAAGTACTCTTCCCGAAAAGGTCCTTGTCTATTAACCTGAAATCAGTTTTGCCTTTGGCGCTTTTATCCATTGTGAAAAAAGAGCCTTCTATCTCACGCCGCATCATGTCAAGCACGGTACGTGTCTCATGGTATTTAAGAGAGATATTGTCAAACCGTTCTATGGCGCGATTCACGCTGAAAAATGAGGTGTATACCGCTCCGAGTACCACACTTAATAATGTGAGGCTGACAAGTACTTCTATGAGTGTGAACCCGGTTGTCCGGTTCTTCATCTCTCCGCCCTCGCAATTATTAATCTTTTCAGCACGACCTCTTTATCAAGTCCGCTCACAACAGTTGTCAGTTCCACGATATCGGAATCTTCCATGCGTGATGCAGTATTTTTATATTTGAACTTTGTTTTTTCAAAAGGGCCGTTTGAATTTAAAGGTTTCTTTTCGAGCTCGTTCATCTTTTCTTTTGCGAGCTGGTACATCTGAGTTGTGATCGTATTGTCATAGAGAATGGTGGACTGGTAATTGACGGTATTCAGTACAACCGCAATGGTCGAACCGATTATCGCAAGGGCTATCATTACCTCAAGCAGGGTGAACCCTTCGGCCCGGCATTCTGAATTATGAGTATTGAGCTTCGGTTTATTTATTATCATCATATATCTTTGCGCGGCCGCTTATGTGATTAAATATTATCGTGTATTCAGCATCGTTCTTCATCAGGTGAATGGTCACAGGCTCTGCAGGGCCGAGAGGGCCGAACTCCATTATCACTTCTCCCTCAGACACATTGCCGAGAGAGGGTACGGTGATAGCTTTAAAGAGCACCCTGTCTTTTAACGTAATAATGCGTGTTTCAGAGTCGCTTTTAAATTCCCAGAAGCCCTTGTCAATATTAAAGGTCAATACATATGTCTGCTTTTTGCCTGCGGCCTCGTCATAAATATACCGCAAGGTGCCGGCAGTGCGCTTTGCTTCAGCCTTCAGCGCGCGTTCTCCGGTGTCCCAGAAAGACGGCATTATAAGTGCTGATGTAAGGGATATTATGAAGATAACGATAACAAGCTCAAAGAGCGTAAAGCCTGAGCGGGTTGTGTCCATGTCTTTTGTGTATGAGCTTTGTATTTTATAGGTCCCAGTTAGAGATGTCAGCATTGTAGCTTTCCCCGTCCGGCAGACCGTCCGCGCCGTATGAGATAATATCGTACTCATTCTCTTCGCCGGGTGAGATATAGATGTATGGATTGCCCCATGGATCGGGCTCTATCTTTTTTCTGTCAAGGTATCCGCTTTGTCTGTAATTCTCGGGTATCTCCCCTGACTCGGGTTTGAGAATCAATGCCTCAAGTCCCTGTTCGGTCGAGGGATAAAAGGTGTTGTCCATCTTGAACATCCTAAGCGCGGTCTCAAGGTTCTTTATCTGTATCTCAGCCTGTGTGACCTTTGCCTTGTCAGCCCTGTTCAAAAGCCGGGGAGCGACCAGCGCCGCAAGTATCCCGATGATGACCATAACGACCATCATCTCGATAAGGGTAAAGCCTTTGTTTCTTTTTCCCCATTTTGACGATGAGGGGGAAGGGGAAATCTGATCGATCGAATTTCTTAACATGTTTCCTATAACGTTTTATTTTTATTGATGAATTACCAGGTTTAGTTTAAAACACTGGCGCTACTCTTATCAACTCAACAACGCAGGTGAGGGTATCTCAGAATCCTCAGGTCAGTATTGTATTTCCTGTATCAAATAATTATAAGACACCCGTTGCACTTGCATCACCAGTTAAGGAGATACTTCCTGATAAACAATAATTATTAATGTATGGGATGAACTGAGCAACCACGGGAATGTTCATAACGTTCAAATGGAATGGAAAGATTATGTCCTGCTGGAATATTTTGATAAATAGTATGCGTGACGGTCAAGCTTGAAGAACTTTTCAGCCTTTTATTGAGATCTGATATTGCTGGTTCTGGCAGGTTGTTATTTAAAAAAAAGGCACCTACAAGAGGTGCCCCCCAATATTAGTATGTGATCTGATCTAAGGTAATGATACGAGGTTTTTTGTTCCTTTGTTACTGTTTGTATTTTGAACATCTGCCCACTGGCGAAGTTTTTCTATCGCCTTTCCGCTCCTTATTGTCTCACGGGCCATTTCAACTCCTTCTTTCATGTTCTGCGCCAAGCCTGCAATGTATAAAATGGCGCCTGCATTCAGGCAGGTAAAAGATTGGCAGCTATCATGGCCATAACCTGAGAGGACCGATATAAAGCGTCTGGCCTCGTCCTCAAGTGTGCCAGTAAAGGCGATCTCTTCAAAAGATACGGTTTTCAGTCCGGCATCTTCAGGTATGAACCAATATTCCTTTGAGCCTTCTTCATTGAACTCATGAATAAGTGTCTTGCCGCACGGGGATATTTCATCCATGCCCAATCCGCTTTCACTGCTTATTCCATAAACGACCATGCCTTTTTTATAGCCTATCCTGCGCATAACGTTTCCCACGCTCGCAACGAGCCTTTCAGAATAGACTCCTCGCAGTCCGAGTGCCGGTCTTGCGGGGTTTGCAAGGGACGCGGCAATGTTCAAAGTTGAGCCGAAGCGTATCTGGCTCAGTATCCTGCCGAGCGCGCCCGGATGTACATTAGGGCTCATACCGTTAAACAGACCGATACCTGTCTCCCGGATGCTCTTTTCAACAACAGAGACATCACACTCAACATCAATGCCCACTGCCTCAAGCATATCAACGGTTCCGCATTTTGAGGTGAGGGCGCGCGCCCCGTGTCTGGCCATCGGCACTCCGCATGCGGCCGCGACAATGGCAGACGCACTGCTGACATTGAATGTCTTAAGGCTGTCCATGCCTGTTCCCGAATTTTCAAAAAGTCCGTCCGGCATATCACTGCCTGTATGCACAGTATCTATCTCATCGATCGCCTTCCATGCCCCGGCTATTTCATCGACTGTCTCCCCCTTTGCTACAAGTGCTGCAAGGAATGCCCCCTGATGAAGGTCGGGCTGTTTATTTTCAAATACTTCCTTGAACATATTATAGGTTTCATCATAGCTCAGGTCTTCACCCATTATGAGTCTCTGTATATTCTGTCCAAATGCCTGCACTGCGTCCATATCCATATCTTCCTCCTGTCAGTTTTCTGTACTATGGAGGTTGAACCTCCATAGTTAAAGCTTAGTGTCTGATTTATTTACGGGTACAATAATATCTTCATGCCTTCTCTTCGTTCAACAATGCCGAGGGCTTCATCAAGCTCTTCAAGTTTCATTTTGTGGGATATCATGTCTTTGACCTGTACCTGTCCGTCTCTGAGCATGTTCAGGGCCTGGACACCATGGTAATAGCTGCAGCCGTATGCTCCTACTATTGTCTGTTCATGATAGTGAAACTGGTTAAGGTCAACAGGCATTACTGCCCCGTCTTTGGGAAGACCTGAGAATATGACCATTCTTCCTCTTGGAGCCAGGCATTTAAGCGCCTCATTGTATGCCGTCATGTCCCCGACAGCAATGACCGCGATATCAATTCCTGCTACAGGCGGTTCTTCCTGTCCATTGACAAGCTCTCTTCTTCTCTCGTCATTTTCAATTACAACGGGTCTGCATCCGATAGCTTCAGCGGCACGTTTCAATAACGTTCCTGCCGGGCCGGCTCCCCATATACCGATGGTCTCACCCCTGGCCGGTCTTGCAAGCTCAAGCGCGTTGAGACAGCATGAGAGTGGTTCTGTGAATATCGCCTCATCATCGCTCAGGCTGTCCGGTACGGGTATCAGGCTTTTGAGAGGTGCTGTAACATATTCCGCAAAGCCCCCGTCTCTGTGAAATCCCATTATCTGCATCTTGACGCAGAGATTCTCAGCCCTGCTCCTGCATTGGGGACATTCACCGCAGCTTGTGCCGGGATAGAGATACACCCGTTGTCCTTCTTTAAATACTGTCTCTCCTGCCCCAAGCCGTTCAATTGTCCCAACGACCTCTTCACCCGGTACACGGGGAAGGGTCAGGTCCCTGTGGCCGACCCTCACTATCTTCAGGTCTGTCCTGCACAGACCTGTGACACTCACCTTGATAAGCGCCTCGCCTGCCTGTGGTTCCTGAATATCAACATCCTTGATACTGAATGAACCTATTTCTTCTATTACTACTGCTTTCATAGCAAATACCTCCTGAACGAAAAAAGAGCCCCAATGGCTGTAGGGGTAATTCATGAATTACCTCTACAGCCATCGGAGCTCTTTGCCGTCAAACACCGTAAATTTACGTTCAATCAGGTCTTCTGGCTCTCGGGTCATCCATCAGGCTGTGCCTTCCCGGCCATTAAGGCCAGTGGCTTGTACGTCATACAGCCGTTGTCACCGATTACAGCGATGGGTCCGCCACGGATTCTAACCGTGTTCCGGGATGAAAAAACGTATATAATTGTATTTTGTGAAGGGGTGAAATGTCAACCGTAATGGCAGAGCTTTGTGTTTGCCATTATCATGATTTTAATTTCACATTGATCAGATCAACAATTCCTTTTAATTCGGCGCTCGAAAATTTAAGTGCCGTCTTTGCTCTCTTTTCTTCTATTAATGTATTTACCATGTTGATCAAGTCTGGTAATTCATCTGCTGAAAGCCGCAATTTTCTCATTGTTTTTTCTTCGCCTGTTTTCTGATACATGAATTCCAGTAATTCTTCCAGATCATTCAGGGTTATCTTCAGAGTGAAGGATTTAAGAGCAGGGGTGCCAAGATAGATACAATTGTTCTCAGGAGAAAAAGAAAAGACCCATGAATCGATCTCTTTAATGATAACTTCTTCTGCCTGTTCATGAAGTACTGATGAATTTATATTTTCCATTAATTTTCCTCTTGGTACTTCATTTTTAGTGTCTTCAAATTTCATGGTAGTGGATTCATCAGCATGATATCCGCATATACATTGTTTGCCAGGGTCAAAGTCCTGATGGCCGCATGAAGGACAGGTAGAAGACATAATTATTGTTCCTATCTTTAAAAGGTTGATATATATTTAAAATATTCTATATTCTTCAGGACTGCTGTAATCAAGATTACAAAACCATTAATTATTATTATAATTTTTATATAAAGATGCTATATTTCTTATAGAAATAACCGTATATCATTAAATGTTGAGCACATTCTGTCACTTTTTTGTGAGGAGCGCATTATGGAAGATACTGATAAAACAAAAGAGCAATTAATAGGTGAATTAAGAGATATACGGCATCAGATCATTGAATTGGAAAAAGAAAGAACCGAGCATAGGAAGTTGCAGGAAGCATTAAGTGAAAGAGAACAATTACTTCAGAAAGCCCAGGCGATATCACATCTGGGACACTTCAAGTTCAATCCTAATACAAATGTGGTAGAGGGGTCAGATGAGCTGTTTAACATCTTTGGATTAAGCAGGGAGGATTTTCAGTTCTCTGATTTCGTTAGTACGGTACATCCCAATGACCGGGATTTTGTCATTTCAACGATACAGCGTTCAATAGAGAAGCGGGAAAACTATGATATTGAACATTCTTTAATACTTCGTGATGGAACCCTCAAATTTATAAAAGCCAATGGCGAACCGGTACTGGACTCTGCCGGGAATACTGCATTCATGGTCGGTACGGTGCAGGACATAACAGAGCGCAACCAGGAAAAAGAGGATCTTAGCGAAAGAAACCGGTTTATTGCATCGCTGATTAATTTGAGCCCGGATATTGTTTACATATATGATCTGGTTGATAAAAAAAATGTATACATCAATGAGGGTATCCAGAAAGTACTTGACTACTCTATAGAAGATATACGGAGAATGGGGGATCAGGTAATTCCAATCTTAATGCATCCCGATGACTTGAAATTGTATTTAAAAGAAACCGTTCCAAGATATGCAAAAGCACAGGACAAGGAGCTGATCTTACATCAGTACAGAATGAAGCACAGTAATGGCAATTGGCACTGGCTTGACTGTGCTGATCTTATATATCATAGGCAGTCTGACGGCTCCCCGCATCAGATCTTCGGCGTAATTCGTGATATTACCGAACGCAAAAAGGCAATCGAGGAACTTCAAAAAGCAAAGGACGAAATGGAGGAAAGGGTAAAGGACCGTACATCTGAACTGGAATTAGCAATTGAATGTCTCAATGAAGAGATCCACGAGCGCAAAAAAGCTGAACACGAAATTAAAATTAATGAGCTGCGTTTAAGCAATGCGCAGCGTGTAGGCCATCTCGGCTTCTGGGACTGGAACATCGTAACTGGCGATCTGTACTGGTCTGATGAAACCTTCACTATTTATGGATTCAAACCACAAGAATTCATTTCAACATTTGAAAAATTTGAGAGCATACTATTTCCGGATGATCAGGAATATATTTTAAAGAAAGTAGATGAAGCATTGAACAAAGACGTGCCTTACAATGTTGATTTCAGGTTTATCTATCCTGATGGTAATATTGGATGGATACATGTTGAGGGCGAAGTAGACCGAAATGAAAAAGGAGAGGCTATTCGATTTTTTGGCACTCAAATTGATATCACCGCAAGCAAGAGGAATGAGGAGGCGCTTAAGAAAGCAAAGGAAGAAATAGAAACATGGAATAAAGAATTAGAGAAAAGAGTCAGGGAAAAAACTGAGGAATTGGGAGCATCACAGGCGCAATTAATCCAATCGGAAAAGCTCTCTGCAATGGGACAGATGGCAGGGGGACTGGCTCATGAGCTAAACTCACCTTTGGCAGGGTTATTGCCAATGCTTGAACAATATAAGAAAAAAGCTGCAAAAGATTCCAGAGAATATATAGAATTCTCACTTATGTTTAAAGCCTCAGAGTATATGGCAAAGATAGTCAGGGACTTCAGCTCTTTTGCCAGGGAGTCAAAAGGAGAGTATTTCGAACTTAACTTAAACGAGTTAATAGATGACACATTAAATTTTATCACAAGCAGGTTCAAACAAAAAGGTATTCAAATTATCAAGGAATATGAAGATGTGCTTCCCAAAATAAAGGGTGAAAAGACCGAGCTTCAGCAGGTTATCCTTAATATAGTCACAAATGCCCTTGATGCCATGCTTGAAGGCGGCAGGTTTATAATAAGGACAGTATCAAAGAACAATAAGGTCTCAATGGAATTTATAGACAATGGGCTTGGTATTGAAGAAGAATATATTAATCGAATATTTGATCCCTTTTATACAACCAAAAGACCCGGCAAAGGGACGGGCCTTGGTCTTTCTGTCTCATATAAGATCATAGAAAAACATGGCGGGGATATCTCCGTTGAGAGTGACCCGGGAAAAGGTACGAAATTTACAGTTCATTTGCCTGCTGTCAAATCAAATGCTAAAATAAAAAACAAACAGGACGGATAAGAAATGAAACCCAGAATATTAGTCGTCGATGATGAAGCACTTATTTTGCTAAGCTGGGAGAATTCGCTCAGGGCGGCTGGTTATGATGTAAAAACAGCATTTAACGGGAAGGATGCTATTAGAATAACAGAGGAAGAAAAACCTGATATTGTTATTACGGACTTGATCATGCCGGGAATGAACGGGGTCGAGCTATGTAGAGGGATAAAAAAAATAAGTCCGGACACTGAAGTGGCCCTTATCTCCGGACATCCCGAAGAAATATATAATTATCAAAGGGATTTTATGAACGCTGGTGGAAGAGAAGTTTGTTTGCAGAAACCATTATCGATAGATGAGATGATAGATGCTGTGGAAGTAATTATGAGAGAAAAAACATAATACAGAAAATGCTAAGTATGTTGGTTTTTAAATTATTAATTATTTACTGCATCATCTGATTAAGTTCGAATATCGGCAGGAGCACCGCAACAACGATAAACCCGACCACAAGTCCCATTACCAGAATGAGGGTTGGTTCGAGCAGTCCTATTACCCTCTGGAGCTTTCTGTCGAACTCAGACTCGTATGTTTTGGCGGTCCTTTCGAGTATCTCCGGGAGCCTGCCTGACTGCTCGCCTGTCGAGATTATCTGGAGCAGGGTAGGCGGAAACCCTTCAAGACTGCTTGAGAGCTTTGCGCCCTGTGTGACAAGTGACCGGGCCTTCATTATCCTGCTTTCAAGGACCGCGTTGCCCGTGGCCTTTGCGGTCAGCTGCATTGAGCTGAGAATGGGAAGACCGCCGGAGAGCAGGAATCCCAGTGTCATTGTGAAGCGGAGCATATAAAGCCCCATCAGTATTCCGGTTGGGTCTTTAAGGAGCAGCCCGTCTATAAGTTCTTTTCTTGTCGCTTTGATCTTCCTGTAAAGCACGGAACCGCCGAGCGCGAACAACGGAATTGACCACCAGAAGTTTTTAAATGCCGTGCTTATCCATATGAGGATGACCGTTATGAAGGGAAGGGCCGCTGAGCTGTCTTCAAATATCTTTGTTATCTTCGGTATGACAAATGTAAAAAGGAACATGACTATTCCGACACTCACACATGCCATGAATAGAGGGTATATGAGCGCTGTCTTTACCTTGTTCTTTATGTTTATCTCGTTCTCAAGATAATCAGCTACTTTCATGAGCACATCCGTCAGCTTGCCGCTGCTTTCACCTGCCGAGACCATGCCTGTGTAATAATCCGGAAATATAGAAGGGTGCGCCTGCATTGACCGTGCGAGCGTAGCGCCGCCTGCGAGCTGTTCTTTGATATCAATGAGAATGTTCCTCCACTCACTGCTCTGCTCAGCTGAGATCGCGTTTATTGCGTCAGTCAGCGGTACCCCTGAAGATATTAATGTCGAAAGCCTTCTGGTAATCTCCGTAAGAACAAGGGGGGAAGGTTTTCTTTTTATCAAATGTTTCTTTTTTTTCAGGGAGGATGATTGATGTATCTCTTTCGGGAATATGCCGATGGTCTTTATCTTTATTGCAGCGTCCCTCTGTCCGTCCGCTTCAATAACGCCTTCGGTCAACGAACCGGCTTTGTCATATCCTTTATATTTAAATTCAGGCATAACTTAAAAAATAAATTTCAAATCTCAAATACCAAATGTCAAATAAATTCCAAATTTCAATGAACTGAAACCTGCATGTTTGATTGTTGGAATTTGGTGTTTGAGATTTATTTGTGATTTGTTATTTGTATTTTGTGATTTATAAGTAATCATATTTCCATATCTTTCTGTGTTACTCTGAGGACCTCTTCTATTGTTGTGGTGCCGTTTAGTATCTTTTCAATACCGCTTGAGAAAAGCGGTTTAAACCCTGATCTCATTGCTGCATCTTTTATGGCTTTTGCGTCATTGCTTTCGACTATCATCATGCGGACTTCAGGCGATATTTCAAGAAGCTCATATATTCCAGCCCGCCCGATATATCCTTTGTTCAGGCATTTGTCACAGCCCTTACCGCGATAAATTTTTTCAGGAGGAGTGTCAAGGCCAAGGTATTCAATTTCATCTATTGAAGGAGCATACGCTTCTTTGCAGTGCGGGCATATGACCCTTACGAGCCTTTGCGCGAGCACGCATATGAGGGATGATGCAACAAGGAACGGTTCGATGCCCATGTCAACGAGCCTTGTGATGGCGCTCGGCGCATCGTTCGTATGCAGTGTGCTCAGAACCAGGTGTCCTGTAAGGGAAGCATGAATGGCGATCTCAGCTGTTTCAAGGTCCCTTATCTCACCCACCATCATTATGTCCGGGTCCTGTCTCAGGATTGACCGCAGTCCTGACGCGAATGTAAGCCCGATCTTGGGATTTATATGCATCTGGCCGATGCCGCTTAATTGATATTCAACAGGGTCTTCTACAGTAATAATGTTTCTCTCTTCAGTATTGAGCTTGAGCAGTGACGCATAAAGGGTTGTTGTCTTGCCGGAGCCGGTCGGGCCGGTAACGAGTATTATGCCGTTTTGTCTTGCAAGTGCATTTCTAAGGGCGGGCATGATGGATTCCGGGAACCCGAGGGATTCTATCCCCATAACACCTGACTGTCTGTCAAGAAGCCTTAATACTGCCCGTTCACCAAGCGCGGTAGGTATAATAGAGACCCTGATGTCAATGTTCTTCCCGCCGACCAAAAGCTTTATCCTGCCGTCCTGCGGCAGTCTTTTTTCCGATATATCGAGGTCAGCGAGTATCTTTATCCTTGATATCAATGCGTCATGTATTATCTTTGGAGGCCCGAGCACTTTCCTGAGTATGCCGTCAACCCTGAACCTGACATCAATGCTCTTTTCATACGGCTCAATATGTATGTCGCTCGCTTTTTCCTTGACTGCTTCCATAAGCAGGGCATTCAGGAGTCTGATAATAGGTGCTTCTTCGGTAAGCTCAAGCAGGTCCTGCGGGGACTCGAACTCGGTTGCGATCATGGAAAGGTCTTCGCCCTTGATGTCGCCCATTACCTCATTGACTCTGCTTGTCTGACTGTATATTCTGTTTATGGCATCGAGTATGGTCTTTTCATCTGCATGTATTGGATGGGGCTTGAGGTCAAGATTCCTTGCAAGGTCACGCAGAGCGAATATCCCGCGGTTGTCAGAGACTGCGCCGAGGAGTTCTTTATCCTCAATGCGCAGAGGCAGGAAAACATTCCCTTTTACAAATGAGAGGGGCAGGTCATTCAGGAGCGAGAGTTCAATGTCCTCATCCTTAATGTTTTCAACTGTCTCCATGCAATGTCTCCTATTTTGAGTTATTGACCAAAACAGGGTTTATGTTGAATTTTTCCTTGAGGTCACGTAATATGCGGCTGTTCTCTTTGTCAGAGGCTGACGCAGGAATTCTTACTTTATTGTAGCTGTCCTCTTTGACCATATATGCGGAAGGGTAAGAAGGCAGAATTTTATTCAGTGATTCATCTGCGTATTTCGCTTTTGTCCACGCACCGGTCTGGATGAAATGATTGTTAACAGCGGCTGGTTTTATATCATTGTCTGCCGGCTCTGCTTTGTCATGCATACGGCTAAGTTTTGTAATAACTTTTATGTCATAGCCGGAGGCAGGGAAATTTACTTTCTGCAGTTTTTCAGCGGGTGCCACTGTTACTTCAGTTGCCTCCACTGTCTCTACTGCCTCCACTGCCTCTACTGCCTCTACTGCCTCTACTGCCTCTACTGCCTCTACTGCCTCTA
>CBFDEG010000078.1:0-12444 GCA_965603765.1 uncultured bacterium
ATGCACCAAGGAACATTCCTTCAACAAAGCCCTTCTCAGCATTTATCTTGTTGAGTGATGCGTGCCATTGATGATGATAACTGGCATGAAGCCTTTTTGAAAACCATAAAATGTTGCATGCTAAATTCACGCCCTCCGGTACGCATTCACTCCAAACGATTGATACTAATTAAGGCCTCCTTAAGATACTGCAAAAGCAGTATTATTTTAGATCACCACATCTAAACCGAAAGGAGGCCGTAAAATGAAATTCTACACAAAGCAACACAAACATTATTGTGGAGTTGATCTCCACGCCAGAACCCTGTACGTCTGTATTATTGATGAGGCTGGACTGATAGTCAAGCATAAAAACATCGATGCAAATCCAGATGCTTTTCTGGGTATTATCAGCAAATACCGCGAGGACATTGTCGTAGCTGTTGAGTGCATGTTCACCTGGTACTGGGTAGCTGATCTTTGCAGAGATGAGAAGATCCCCTTTGTCCTGGGACATGCGCTTTATATGAAAGCCATTCATGGAGGAAAAGCAAAGAATGACAGGATCGATGCTCACAAGATTGCTGCTCTGCTACGTGGAGGCATGATACCAATGGCTTACACCTATCCCTCTGAGATGAGAGCGACCCGTGATCTTCTAAGGAGAAGAAACCACTTGATGAGAAAGAGGGCTGATTTACTTGCTCATATTCAGAACACCAATCATCAGTACAATCTTCCTCGATTTCTAAAAAGCCTTGGCTACAAAGCCAACAGGGAGGGCATTGTCGAGCAGTTCAGTGATGAATCTGTACGCAAGAGCATGGAAGTTAACATCACTCTTATTGACCAGTATGATCAGATCCTGAAGAAGCTTGAATATTATATTGACAAGAAAGCCAAAGTGCATGACCCTGAAGCTCTCTTTCGTCTTCGCTCTGTTCCTGGCATAGGACATACTCTTGCGTTAATCATTCTCTACGAGGTACACGACATAAAGAGATTTTCAAGGGTTCAGGACTTTGTCTCTTACTCACGACTTGTAAAACCTTCAAAGGAATCTGCTGGGAAACACTATGGACATTCTGGATCAAAGATAGGCAATGCTCACCTGAAATGGGCTTTCTCAGAAGCAGCAGTATTGATGCTTAGAGAAATACCTGAGGTCAAGAAGTACAAGGCGAAACTGCAGAGAAAACACGGAAAGGGAAATGCATTAACCATTCTGGCCCACAAGATCGGCAGGGCCGTCTATTACATGCTTAAAAGAAACGAGGCATTTAATGCAGAAAGATTTTTAAATAAACAACTGATACAGACCGGGTGAGCCTGACGTCTAACTGGAGCGCCATAGGGTAGAGCCAAATTGATGAATGCTTCTGTGAACTATTCGTCTACGGCAATGACCGTAACAAGGAGCATCATGGACTATATGCCCTGCATCCATACGACTTGATTGGACGCCCGGTCTACAAAATTACATAAAGCGGTACAACAGGTTCTGCCCCTTCCCCGATCCTGATACTAACTGGAGACAGGCAACAATTGTCATCCATCTCTTTTGAATAGGACGGCACAAGGGCACGGATTATTTTCTAGGTCGTCCCAGGACATCGGGACTGTCGTCAGATGCACTGTATGTGCTGACTGACTAATGAGCCTCAATAAGTGTTTGGTGCAGACTTGTTTTGCAACCTGACAATTGAAACTAAGTCAGAATACTATTGGTATCGCTTAAAAGAAAACAGATATTTCCACTTCGCAGAAATATCTGTTAATGATAGCTTATTGCCATTGACAACCGGAGGCCTTATAAGTGTTAGCTGTCATTTTTTATAAAAGGTGATTGTATAAAGTTTATAAAATCACGTCCAAAGTCTATGTTTAAAATGGTTAAGTGATAGCTCTCTGTATATGGCATAAAAAAAGGATTTTCATTTCTTGGCTTTAAAATAAGCTCATACTTTTCTAAATCAGATGCGATTTTCCTGTAAAATGCTTTATTTGATTTATATTCTGGGAATACAATTTTTATAGAAAGAGGATATTGATCATTCGGATATTCTTGATCTAATTTAGATATATAGTTTTCCGGATCATATACAAACTTAAGAAGCTTTATATGAGAAGGAGTTAATGTGTCAATCAGATTTAAATAGATTAGCTGAGTATCATCATCTAGGTTTGTTCCTAATGCTGAATTAGCAATTACATTTTTTAAAGCTTTTATCTTTTCTTCCTGATGAGTATGAATAGCTATAAGACTTGCCTTTGATAGTGCGGTAATAAATTGATCGTTACTATGTAGGTCTTCAACAATACTTTTCTCTCTTGCATATAATTCGTTAATTAAATCTGTCACAAGACTCATCCACTCTGTTTTTCTCTTCTCAAGTGGTGGGGCAATAATCGAATTAAATACTTCTACTGCTGTACCACCTCCTATTGGTATTAATCCTAGAGTAGCTCTTACCACTCGATGTGCTTTATCTCCATCAGTTTCTTTCTGAGGATCTATCATATCCTTGTTGATTTTCATGTTGACTTCCTTATATTTTTACTCATTTTAAGCTAACAATTATTAGACGGCTACCGTATTTCCTGGCATTTCAATATTATTTCTAAGTGTAAAAAATTATAACTCCCTGAACTATAACAATTCGGATAAATCATTTTGTCATGTTTGCTCTGTAATACCATGATAGACGGCGTCCGTCTTTCCCGGAAGTCTGATATTTTTACAGTTAGTATTGATGAGTATCAGGAACTAATTCATTCCTTCAAGCCCTGTCCCTGAGAACATATAATAACACAGGAAAATCAATTGGTAATTAAGAATTGTGAAATATGAAAACAAAAAAAGCCCCGGTAAAAACCGGGGCTTCAAATTCAATTATGTTGTAAGAATCTTACCTGTTCATCATATCAAGGAACTCTTTGTTGTCCTTTGTGCCCTTGATCTTATCAAGCAGGAACTCCATGCTCTCGATCGTGCTGAGTGAGTGGAGGACTTTTCTGAGTATCCACATTCTCTGGAGGGTGTCCTTGTCAACAAGCAGTTCTTCTTTTCTTGTACCTGAACCGTTGATGTTGATGGTCGGGAATATTCTCTTGTCAACAAGCTTTCTGTCGAGATGAAGCTCCATGTTGCCTGTTCCTTTGAACTCTTCAAAGATAACATCATCCATTCTGCTTCCTGTATCGACAAGTGCTGTTGCCATGATGGTAAGACTTCCGCCTTCCTCGATATTCCTTGCAGCGCCGAAGAACCTCTTTGGTTTCTGGAGCGCGTTTGAATCAAGACCTCCTGAAAGGACCTTTCCGCTTGCTGGGATAACAGCATTGTATGCCCTGGCGAGTCTTGTTATGGAGTCAAGAAGGATAACAACGTCCTTGCCTGTTTCCACAAGTCTTCTTGAACGCTCGATGACCATTTCGGCAACCTGCAGATGTCTCTGCGGCGGTTCGTCGAATGTTGAGCTTATGATCTCTGCATGCACTTGCCTCTTCCAGTCAGTTACCTCTTCAGGTCTTTCATCTATGAGCAGTATTATTAAATGTATATCCGGGTGGTTCGCTTTCGTGGCCTTTGCTATTGACTGAAGGAGCATTGTCTTACCGGTTCTCGGCGCGGCAACTATCATTCCCCTCTGTCCCATACCGATCGGTGTGACAAGAGACATAATTCTTGTACAGTAGTCATCTTTCTCGTGTTCGATGTTTATCGGCCGTGTCGGGTAGTATGGTGTGAGGTTATCAAAGAGCGGTCTCTTAACGCTTGAATCGGGTGACTCATGGTTCACTGCCTCGACCTTGAGGAGCGCGAAATACCTTTCACTCTCTTTCGGGGGCCTGATCTGGCCTGTTACGAGGTCTCCGGTACGGAGGGTGAAACGTCTTATCTGTGAAGGTGAGACATATATGTCATCCGGACCGGGGAGATAACTGTAGTTCGGGGAACGGAGAAAACCGAACCCGTCAGGCAGTATCTCGAGCACGCCTTCGCCGAATATCAGACCTGTCTTTTCGGTCTGGGCCTGGAGTATCGCAAAGATAAGCTCCTGTTTTCTCAGCCCTCTTGCGTTTTCGACCTTCATGTCCGTAGCCATCTTTGAAAGCTCTTCGTTGGTCTTTTCTTTGAGTTCGGTTATGTTCATACCGTCACTTAAATTTTTTTTCTTAGTAGCCATATAATTACTTGTTCCTTTTCCGGGGAAATATCTTAAATTTGAATTACTGTTACTCTTGGGAGGATAAAACCTTTCGACATAACAGGATTGTAATCGGTAGAAGAATTGTTATGAACATAGTATAACAGTTTATATTTTTTTGTCAACACAGATATTTTAAATTAATTATGCTGCGGAGCATGTTTAAGTACCCGGGTCGTTAATGGTTTGCAATTTTCAGGGTATCCTTGCAAAATATGTTCAATGGGAAAAGAAATTGATACAGGCAAGATAGCGGTGCTGATGACCGCCCCGAACGAGGATGAGGCTGCTGTAATTGCGCGTGCGCTTGTGGAGGCGAAACTCGCCGCATGCGTCAACCTGGTAAAGGGTGTGCGTTCAATATACAGCTGGCAGGGAAAGACAGAGGATGAGACCGAGGTCTTAATGATTGCAAAGACCCGGCAGGAGCTTTTTGAGGCATTGGCAGCTAAAGTGAAAGAGCTGCATAGTTATGATGTGCCGGAGATCATTGCGCTGCCAATACTGGACGGCTCTGCGGACTATCTTGAATGGATAAGTGATTCAACGTAATAATATGTAAGGAGGTTTTTATAAATGAGCGATGATACTGCCGATACACTTGAGGAATCAGTAGAAGGATGGAAAAAGGCGATAGCAGAGGAGAACAAGGGATCTCTTGAGTGGGAAAGTGACCTTATCTTTCTTGCTCGGACCCAGCGCGGTTATGAGGTTGATTATGACGCTAATATGCAGATGGGCTGTTCACCCACAGAGACACTTCTGACGAGTGTTGCCGGCTGTATGGCCATTGATGCTGTTTTCTTTCTTCGTAAGATGAAGGTCGAGATATCAAAGTTCAGGATAGATTTTTCGGGCAAAAGGAACCCGGAGCCGCCCCAATATTACAGGTCGATACATATGACCATAAAGGTATCAGGCAGCGGGCTGACCCCGAAAAAACTTGACCGGGCCATATCGCTTTCGCAGGACAAATACTGCTCTGTCTATCATTCTCTAAGGAAAGATATTGATGTCAGCGTCGACTATGAGATCCTTGAAGAAGCTTAAGAGACGTTGAACTCTTTTTTGAGCCAGGTTTTAAGCTCTTCATCCATTGGATACATTCCTTCAGCGGCAGCGTCCTTCTGCTGGTAGGAAGTCTGGAGTTTATCTTCCGGGAAATCAACTATGTAAGCGACTGTTTTACACATCATGGGCCGCATCTTCATGATAGCCAGAATAGGCTTGTCTCTCATAACATCAATATAGAGCATGTAGCCGTATGTAAGATCAGCAGGTTTGTCGCCGGGTGCAGAAGAAGGGTCCACAAACATCTTTGGTGTAAAGTCCCACCTTATTTCTTCAATAATAAGAGGACTGTCTTTAAATAGATCATATTTTATAGGTTCCATGGGTTATATTATAATGAAAACAGCATTTGATTGCCATCAATTATATTTTAAGGAGGAAAATCAATGGATTGCCTGTTCTGTAAAATAATAGAGAAGAAGATTCCCGCTAAAATTGTCTATGAGGATGAAAAGGTGCTGGCATTTAAGGACGTAAGCCCCCAGGCGCCTGTTCATGTGCTGATCATTCCTAAAAAGCATATTGCCACTTCGCTCGATATAGAGGAGGCTGACAATGAACTGGTCGGACATATGTACCAGATAGCAAATAAACTGGCAAAGCAGAGCGGCATTGCTGATTCAGGCTTCAGGCTTGTTATGAACTGCCATGCGGACGCAGGCCAGACAGTGTTTCATATACACCTTCACATGCTCGGCGGAAGGTCGATGCAGTGGCCGCCGGGTTAAAGATAATTACGAATTATGAATTATGAATTACGAATTAAAGGCAAAATAAGAAATAATAAAAAGAGACTTACTGACATTTATAATGCGCTTTATAAACACTTCGGGCCGCAGGATTGGTGGCCGGGGGAGACTGCTTTTGAGGTGGCGGTTGGGGCGATACTTACGCAGAACACCAACTGGGGAAATGTAGAAAAGGCGATACATAACCTCAAAAAAGCTAAGGCGCTGAAGGCAAAGGCGCTGAATGAGATGTCCCATGAAGAGCTTGCGTCATTGATAAAGCCTGCGGGGTATTTCAATATAAAGGCCAAAAGGCTGAAGCATTTTATCGCATTTCTTTCTAACCATTATAAAGGCAGTATGAAAAGGCTTGCTGCCAAAGAGATGGCGGGCCTGAGGGAAGAGCTTTTGAGCGTCAATGGCATCGGCCCTGAAACAGCGGACTCGATACTGCTGTATGCCCTCGAAAAACCGGTGTTCGTTATAGATGCGTATACCAAAAGGATGCTGCATAGGCATGGGCTTATAAATGAAAAAGTTGAATATCATGAGATGCAGGAACTGTTTCAGCGCAACCTGAAAAATGACATTGAACTCTTCAATGAGTATCATGCCCTGATAGTCATGCTCGGCAAGGACTTTTGTAAGCCGAAGCCGAAATGTGAAGAGTGTCCGCTTAAGGGGATGTGATCTTTTTTGAAAAAAACAAAGCTTTACATATCCCGGCCGGGTGCAGAGAACAAAAAGGACGTTCTGTTTGAAGAGATACAGTCGCTCTGCCCTGACAGCAATGACTATTCCCGGGTCCTGTACCTCGGGCCGAACAGTTATGTGATCTCATCGGTCAGGGGGCGTTTTTTCTCATATCTTAAAAATTCCGGCAATACCACCGCGTATGTCCCGTTTCGTACAAAGACAATTAAACAGCTTGCAGTTGACCTGCACTCACGCTATGGCGAGGGTCGGCTGATATCCGACCGCATCCGGGGGCTTATGTTCTGTGAAATATTGAAAGACAGGAATATAGGCTATGCAAAACTTTTGTCCGGAATGTATAAGCGAGTGAGGCATTATGTTGCTGACCGGGGGCTGTTGGAATTAAAAGATGAGATAGGAAAGCTTATATTTGAGGAAAAGGCCAGGGACAGGGCAGTACGGGCCATTGAACTGCTTGAGGAATATGATGCGGAGCTGAAACAGAAAAACCTTATCGACCCTGACATTCTTTTGCAGCAGAGCATTGAACTGATAAAACGGTCAATGCCCGGCGATCAACGAACAGCGTTAATAATTGACGGTTTCTTCGACCCCTCTCCCCTTGAGCTGGACGTTTTGGACGCGCTGGCAGCGCGGTCTGAGAGCGTATCTGTTATTGCGGAAGAAAATACAGAGATACATAAACATTTCAAGGCAAAAGGCAACGATGTCTCGATAGAGAGGGTCCCCCCGGTTTCGAAACGGACAGGGTCGGGATACTATACCTATCCCTCAATTGAGGATGAGGTCGAAGGCATCGCAAAAGAGATAAGAAGACTTATATTTACAGGAACAGCTCCCCGTGACATAACCGTATGCTTTCCTGTGCTCTCAAGATATCTCCCGATGGTGCAGAGGGTCTTTGGCAAATATACTATCCCTGTCAGCATAGCAGGGTCGGACATGTCCGCTTCCGGGCCGTTCGTGGTGCTCGCAGAGATGATAACCTGTATGGAGGATGATTATCCGAGAAGCGATCTTCTTTCTGTTCTCACCTCCCCCTATTTCCCGCTCATCCCGGAGATCGTAAAAAAGAGGGCTGTGGCCTATGCTTACAGGGCCGGGATAGTCAAGGGCAGACAGGCATGGCAGTCAATACAAGGTGTATTGATGAAGGCATCCGGTCCAGGAGAAGGCAGTGAAATGCTGAACGGGTTTCAGGAAGGGCTTGATTCTGTCATAAATGTGATCGAAGGGCTCAAGCATGAAAAGGACCTGCCCTCATTTGTGAGTTCATTTGAAAAGGCATTAAGCATGTTCGGTTTTTTCGGGATGAAGGACACCGGCCATGCCCGCAAGGTCGTAAGACAGCTTGGAGAGCTGAAACTGTTTGGAGACATATATGAGAACGGGCTCAATAATTTTGATATGCCCGGTTTTTATCTCAGGCAGGTACTGAAAGATGTCAGCGGTTCGAATGAGAACAGGGACGGAGTACGGGTACTGCCTTTTGAGCTGGCTGCCGAGACCGTGACAAAAGAACTTTTTTTCGGCGGGATACTGGAGGGAGATTTTCCTTCAAAACCGGGCATTGATCCCATACTCCCTGAAAAGGTCAAAAAGGCGCTTGGCATACCGCATGTCGAATATTATCTGAAAAGACAGCGGCTATATTTTGGCAGGCTGCTTAATTCATCGGAGCATGTCCCTTATTTTTCATGTCCTTCCGCTGAAGGGGACAAGATGTTCCTGCCCTCCCCTTTTCTTGACTGGGGCGCGCTCATGAAGCCGGCCATACCGGACATATTTTCCGAGGAGGAAGCGCTTCTAAGCAAAGGAGCATCCGGGAGGCTTGAAGCTTTTGTCTCTCAGAGTAACGGCACGGGCAGTTCAAAGAAAAAAGCAGGGCTTGGACATGGCAGGAGCATCAGTGTCACTGATATTGATTATTACAGGAAATGCCCCTTCAGATTTTATATAGAAAAAGTGCTCCGTCTTGAGATCGAAGAGCCCCCGAGGTTTGAGGTCGAGTCGAGGCTGTGGGGCAGTCTTGCTCATAAGACAATGGAGTATCTGTTCCTGGACGGTATACCGGAGATGGCGGTGTTTGAACAAAAGCTGTTCAAAGGTCTTGAAAAGAGCATCAAGGATTTTCCGATAGGTGAATTCTGGTCAGGTGTGGCAAGGGAAATATTCACAAAACTCCTGCCCATGCTTAAGGCGCAGGAGGATGAAGTGAGAGATCAGGGATATGTTCCTGAAAAGATAGAGGAGAAGGTGTTTCTGCATATAAACGAAGTAAAGGTGCGGGGCAAGATAGACAGGATAGATGTTCAGCGTTCAGCGGTCAGCGGTCCGGCATCAGCCGCAGTGCTTGATTACAAGACCGGGACCATAGACAGTTACAGCCTTCAGCTCCCGCTTTATGCGGCCATGTGCAGGGAAACACTCGACATGCCGGTTGAAAAGGCGGGGTATTATTCACTTAAAGATGGACGCATAACCTGGTACCCGAAAAAGAAAGATATTGATGAATATATGCAGGACGCCCTGCAGGCAGCAGAAGTCATCCTGGAAAAAATAAAGAGCGGTGATTTTCCGGCGGAACCGTTCAATGTCAATGAATGCCGGTATTGCGGTCACGGGGGATTGTGCAACAGATAGTCCTGACTGTTTGAGCCGCTTGAACAAATAAAGATCATGAATTATTTAAATACTGACAAAAGCATGCTCATATCTTCACCTGCCGGGTCCGGCAAGACCGAGAAGCTGGCAAGGCGCTACATTGCCCTGCTCCAGGCGGGCGTGGATGTGGAAAGGGTGCTTGCCATAACCTTCACGGACAAGGCTTCGGCTGAGATGAAGCAGAGGATATTGAGGATACTCAAGGAGGAAGATGAAGACCTCTTCAGGGCTATCCTTGATAGAATGCCGCTTATGCGGGTAACAACAATTCACTCCTTCTGCGGGACGCTCCTGCGGCGGTTCGCGTTTGAGGCTTCTATTGACCCCAACTACATGATAGAGGATGCAATTGACTCCGGCATTGTCTGGGAGGAGATCCTCTACGAAATAATGATGGACGCGGGCAGGGGGGACAAGGGACACGGTCTTTTACTCCAGACCATTGGTGAACAGGGGTTCAGGGGGCTTGCGTACCTCCGTGAGATAGCGGATTACCTTTATCACAAGAGCCCCTTCTCTCTTGAGGCAGAGCCCTTTTCGTATGTGCCGTCTGTTGACAGCGCATTGATCGCTGAGCTTGAGGGATGGGAAGAAGTGAAGAACGCTTTGCCCGGCTATGAAGAGATATTCAGGGATGGTTCAGGCAGGACACTGGCCCTGTTTGAAGACTGGTTTCTTACAAAAAACAGAAGCCCCCGTAAAAAAGCCGTGCCTGCTTTAAAGCATGTAAGCGGCTACCGGGACTGGGCGTATAAGATGTACCTGTACTGGAAGGACAAAAAGCTTGCGGAGTTCATGGACAGGACAGAGCGTATAAGAGAAATATTTGCGAAATGTATCGAAAAATACAGCGGGAAGAAACGCGCCAGGGGTGTCCTTGATTTCAGCGATCTTGAGTACCTTACATATAAAATGCTCACAGAGAATCCAGAGTGGGCGAACATACTGTACGCCTTTGATGAAAAGACAGACCATCTGCTTGTTGACGAGTTCCAGGACACGAATAATTTTCAGTGGGCGATAATCGATAAGATGACCGAAGAGTGGAGATCCGGACAGGGCGCAAAGAGGGGCGAAGGGGTAAGGCCGACCATATTTCTTGTTGGAGATGAAAAGCAGTCAATATATTTTTTCAGGGGAGCCAATGTCGAGATATTCCGCAGGGCCGGGAAAAAGCTGGGGCAGTGGCTTGGTGAAGAGTTCTGCCTTGAGGAGGTAAAGGAAAATTACCGCAGTCTGCCGGTGATAGTGGAGTTTACGAATGCGGTTTTTTCGAAAATAATGGAGGGCGGAGATGACAGTTTTCCGTGGGTGACAAAATATACTGAGTTTGAGCCGCGCAGGAGCGGGGTGCCGTCCAACGGTCATATTGAGATAGTTATTATGGAAAAACAAGATGATATGGTAACCGCTGAAATGAAGGAGAAAGAGGCCGGTCTGATCGCACGCAGGATAAGGGGGCTTCCGGCGGATTTCCATGTTACTGACAAAAGCACCAGACAGCAGCGTCAATGCCGGTATGCGGACATGGCCATTTTATTGCGCAAGAGAACGCACCTTGGAAAATATGAGGATGCGTTAAGAAACGCGGGCGTTCCATTTGTTTCGGTCAAGGGCACAGGGTTTTACCAGGAGCCGGAGATAGCAATGCTTCGGGCCTTTATATTTTTCCTCTCCAATCCTGATGATGATTACAGCCTTTATTCATTATTAAAGGGCCCCTTTTTCAGGATGGATGATGATGCACTGCTGCGGTTGACCGCGGGCAGAGGGGGAAATCTTTTTGAAAAACTTGTACATATGTCGACCGAAGAGGGTGCTGACGGGCCATTCGGATCTCCGCGCAGGCTTCTTGAGCAATGGCTCCGGAAGCTTCCTTATACTATGCTTTCAATGATGATCGAAAATGCCCTTGTTGCAACCGGCGCATGGAAGTATTTTCATGGCGCCCAGAAAAGGGCGAACATAAAGAAGTTCATACGGACCATTGAGGGGCTTGAAGCTAACGGTAAATCAATCATGAAGATAAGGGATTTTCTCGAAAGGACATACAGCCGCAATGACGAGCCCAAGGCAAATGTGAATACCGAGGGGATGGACGCGGTAAAGATCATGACAATACACGCTGCCAAGGGGCTTGAATTTCCGATCGTATTTGTGCCGGGCATGGAAGAGCCGTTCTCTTCGAAAAGAGATGACAGGCTTGTTTATGAAAAGGACGGCAGGTTCTTTTTCAAGGCAGTGCCCGAGGCAGTTATCCGCAGTGAGGACCCGGACTTTCTGATGCATGAGGCAAGAGAGGAAGAGGAGCAGAAGAGGCTCTTTTATGTTGCCGTGACAAGGGCCGGGGAGGCGCTTTTTTTGACAGGCCATTGGCCCGGTAAAGAAAAAAGCTTTCTGGACCTCCTGAAAAGGTCTATTGGACTCGAAAAAGAAGGCCCTGTATTTACAACTGGAATAGACCTCAATGGTGTTTCTGTTTTGAGCGCGGAGGACGCGGAAATGCTCTGTCAAAATGCACCGGATACGGCACAGGCAGAAAAACGTCCGCAGGCTGTTGAGGCAATGCCTGTTGAAATTGATAAGCAGGTGCCATGGAAAGCAGTCACAGAGCAGGCGGACAGCAGGGGCCATGACAGGGAGGCAGCCATGCTCGGGGAGCTCATGCATGCTATTTTAGAGGCTGTGTCAAAGGAAGAGATAACAGATGCGGGCATACCTGAAAAAGCGGGAAGGCTGCTTGAGGCAGAGGGAATCTTTGGCGCAGAGCATAAAGAGAAAACAGATGTCATCAATAATACGGTAGAGGCGCTGAGGTCAAAGGGCATATGGCAGGACATTGTGCTTCCGCGCGAAGGTTCGTTCACGGAATTGCCGTTCGTGCTGGAAGATAAGGGGACGGTTTACTCAGGCAGAATAGACAGAGTGATTAGAGAAGGTGACGCATACAGGGTGTATGATTACAAGACATTTCCTGTAAGCGAGGACGATATGCCCGGGGTGGCGGCTGAATATGCCTTTCAGCTTAATATCTATAAAAAGGCGGTCATGCAGCTGTTTAACGCAAAAGATGT
>CBFDEG010000079.1:0-12418 GCA_965603765.1 uncultured bacterium
TTCAGGAAGGTCTACGCTTTTAGCCCTGTCCCTGGTAAAAGATTATAACATATTTAAAGACGGGTGATAGGTGATGGGCGAGAGGCTATGGACGACCGACGTACGACGAGCGATGTGCGTTATGCCACTGAGCGTGAAGTTTTTACCTGAAGACGTATGTGTTCATGATCCTGAAGTACCCTGATTATCTCAAGGATGTTATCGGCGCGGGGATTGCCGCAGAGGCCGAGCATGCGATGGAGGCTTTTTGCCTGTTTGCCGGTTTTTTCGGCCAGTCCTTCAAAGGTTATGGTTGCGTTGATATAATCACGAAGTATTGCCTTGCCCGCGCTCAGGTCTCCGGCAAGCAGTTCATTTACAGCTTCGATCAATAACTGCTTGCGGAAGGAAGAGTCCTTTTCTGCACGCTTTAGAATAGTGTCCCTGAAATTTCTTGTTATAGCCATAATATCTCCAGCTTCATGTTCTATTGTCAGCCTTATATTGTTTCCAGGCTTCTTGGGCTTTTTTGATGTCCCTGCCCTGTGTCTTTTTGCTTCCTCCTGTGAGAAGGATTATCAGCTTAGTACCTTCACGGCCAAAATATATTCTGTAACCCGGTCCGGAATTAATCCTGTATTCCATAACTCCCATGCCGACAGGTTTGACATTGGAGAAATTACCTGCTTCCAGCCTGTATAAAGCTGTTGTTATTTTTGCGGCAGTAACAGCATCCAGTCTATTGAACCATATCTCAAAAAGAGATCGGCCATTCCGTAAATATTCAATTAACTCATATTTACTGCTACTCATAATAGTAACATATGCGTTACCATTGGTCAACCTGAAAAGTTGCACAAAGGCAACGACTGATCTTAGGTTTCAATAAAATGAGGATGAGTGGATTTTCTTACGTCTGAACTGGTCACAATTTGTGACCAGTTCATTATTATCTGATTTTGATAATTGAAATATATGGTTATTAGAAAAAAGGAATGATCTCTTTTATCCCATATCTACCCGTCCCCCTTAAAGCCCTTTGAAGTTTATATGGAATTACCTAAAACAACAACTGTAAGAAATGACAGCAAGATAGTAACGACAGGAGAGGCAGTAACAACAGCTACTACAGGTGAGAGGCTATGAATGACCGACGTACGACGAAACTATGCTACTCAAGAAATCTTTCTATCAGCACATCTTCAATATTCCTTCTCGAATCTATCACGGCAAGGACATATATTTTGCTGTCAGATATCCTGTAGATGATACGCCATGGTTTTACGATCAGTTCATGATAACTGGTGATACCGTATTCTTTTAGCTCGGGGACTATCCGGCCTCTTTCGGGGGAGCGGTTAAGTGTCTCACATTTAGATCTTATCTTTTCAAAGATACTGATGGCGGTATCAGTGCTGTCTTCTGAAATATATTCGATAATGTTTAGCAGGTCTGTGCCTGCTGCCCCGGACCACTCGACCGCGAACTTTTTCATTTCTTATTTTTAGCTTTCTTTTTAGGTAGGTTGTTTTCAATTTGTTTGAAGAGTGTTTCCTGCTTAATGGTGTTGCCTTTCTGGATATCTTTCTCTGAGTGGGCTAATATCTTCATTAGATTCAGGGAATTCACCATTTTTTCGTAGGACTCAGCGTCCTGGATAACGGCCTTCGGCTCCCCGTTCTGGGTGATAATAACGGGCCTGTGGGTCTCGTTGAGCTGAGCTAACAGTTCCGCAGACCGTGATTTTAAATAAGAAACAGGTTTGATGTCTTCTTTGATCTTCATGGTACTCACCTCCAGTCCATTTATGGTACCAAATATAGACTGGTTGGTCAATGGTATGTCCCCCCTTAAAAGCCATTTAAATTTTATATGTAATTACTGAAAACAACAACTGTAAGAAATTACAGCGGGATAGTAACGGCAGGAGAGGCAGTAACGACAGCAACAACTGGTGAGAGGTTAGGGGCGAGGGGCTATGGACGACTGGCGGGTTGTTGTATGTTGTTACTTCTTCATTCGACATTGCTTATTTTGCGGTTCATGATTCGTTGTTAAAAAAAAACAGAGAATATCGAAGTGACACGGATTCAGGGTATTACTGTTCTCAGACCTAATTATGATTTAAATCATATCCCGCACTTCAAAAAGCTTATATCATTTTTAAGTAGTATAAACTTATAAGCTTTCTGCCTGTTCTGCGGGAGTTATGATATGGAGAAGGAAACAAATAATCGTCTGCCGGTTGTACTGCTTCTGCTCCGCCTGAGTATATTTCTGGTCATGTTCATGTGGACACTCGACAAGTTTGTGCGCTTTGAGCATGCATCTGCTGTATATGAGAACTTTTATTCTATCAACGGGCTTGGGAAAACTGTTTTTTATTTTATAGGCGGGATAGAAATGATAATACTTGCGGGTTTCCTGCTCGGGTACATGAAGAAGTGGACATACGGCGCGGTGCTGGTGCTGCATGGCATTTCTACGTTCTCTTCATTCAGGCAGTACCTGTCTCCGTTTAAGGATCCCAACCTGCTCTTCTTTGCTGCCTGGCCCATGCTTGCGGCGTGCTTTGCCCTTTATTACCTGCGTGAGCGGGACATACTGGGGGTGATGGGATATGATTAAGGGAATTTTGATCAGTTCACTGCTGTTACTGGTTCTGGCTTCCGTGCAATCCTTCAGGTCTGCGGGAGCAGTGGTTCTTCAAAAGGCGACATTTGCAGGAGGATGTTTTTGGTGTATGGAACCGCCGTTTGAGAAGCTTGAAGGTGTGAAGGAAGTTGTTTCAGGCTATACAGGCGGTCATAAGGAGGATCCTACATATGAAGAGGTCTCGGACGGGATCACAGGTCACACAGAGGCGATCGAAATTCTGTATGACCCTTTAAAGACAACCTACTCTGAACTGCTGGATGTTTTCTGGAGACAGATCGACCCGACTGACACGGGCGGGCAGTTTGCGGACAGGGGGTCTCAGTACAGGACTGCGATTTTTTATCATACAGAAGAACAAAGAGAGTTGGCGGAAAAGTCACTAAAAGAATATATGAGGTCAGGGAGATTTAAATCCTCGATCGTTACTGAGATAGTCCCTGCTGTTACGTTTTACAGGGCGGAGAAATATCATCAGGACTACTACAAAAAAAATCCGATCAGATACAAGATATACCGTTTCGGTTCCGGTCGGGACAGGTATCTCGAAAATACCTGGGAAAATGACAAGGAAACAGCAGTCACGGAAGGAGGAGATACTAAATATATGAAGCCTTCGGATGAGGAACTGAAAAAAATACTGACTTCCCAGCAGTATGAGGTCACCCGGAAGAACGCCACTGAAAAGGCCTTTGATAATGAATACTGGGATAATAAGCGGGAAGGTATTTATGTGGATATTGTTTCCGGCGAACCCCTTTTTATATCTACTGATAAATTTGTTTCAGGCACAGGCTGGCCGAGCTTTAGCAGTCTGCTTGAGCCTGAAAACATTGTGGAAAGGGAAGATAACGGACTTTTCACAACGAGGACCGAGGTCAGGAGCAGGCACGCTGATTCGCACCTCGGCCATGTATTTAATGACGGCCCTGAACCAACGGGACTCCGCTACTGCATCAACTCAGCTTCCCTGCGGTTTGTTCCAAAGGAAGACCTTGAAAAAGAGGGATACGGAGAATATGTGAAGAGGTTTGAAAAATGATCTCCCCTTACCAAGGGGAGATGAAGATTGACATAACAGAAATACGTGATAAAATTTTTGCAAGGACAGGTCGAATATTTGAAAAGGAGGTAATATGAAAAAGAATGTCGGTAATCTTGACAGGAATGTAAGGATCATTTTAGGGGTCCTGCTTTTTGCTGCAGGTACGCTTATGCAGATGGGGACGGGATGGAGAATCGGTCTTATTGCTGTTGCGGCCGTCGCCTTTACAACCGCTTTCACAGGGTTCTGACCCCTCTGGTCAGTGCTCGGGATAAGCACTTTGGAACATAAGGAAGAAAAAGCAGCAGGGCCACAAGAGAAACTGGAAAAAACACCGGAAGAAAAGGGTAAGCCTGAAGGGCAGTAGGGGCAATCCCTCTGTGGTTGCCCGGCTTTGTTACATTGACCATCCAAACCCAGGGCAGGCACTGGGGCCTGCCCCTACATTCGCGCTTATTTATTCAGGCTCGAACACTGCTCCGTCCACATTTTTCATGATATCATCGTAGTTTTTCTTTGTTTTTTCGTACATGATCGCGTTTGCTATCGCGATGCCGCTTTGTTCTGCAAGTGAGGCTGCGAAGCCTATTTCCTGCTGTGAGAATTCTCTTGGCTCGCCTGTGAGCAGTCTCAATATGCCGAGTACATTGCCCCTCGCTATTACAGGAAGAGTGAGAATGCTTTTTATGCCTTCCTCTTCAGCCTCTTCCCTGTAGGTTATTCTGTCATCTGTTGTGACATCATAGATGGCAACAGGCTTTTCATTCAGCGCCTTGATAACGTTCTCTTCTGTATCTATCGGGCCTCTGTTTAAATACTTGTCGCTCAGTCCGTATGCTGAGGCAAGTATCAGTTTTTTGCCTGTATGGTCAAGGAGCCTTATTGTGGCGGCTTTCAGGCTCATTACCTCAGGGATCTTTTTTACTATCAGGTTCAGCACTTCCTTAACATCCAGGGTCGAGCTTATTGCGCGTGTTATCTCTTCAAAGACCCTGAGATATTCCTTCTCTTTTGATATTTCGGTCTCAAAGCGCTTTGCATTTACAATGGCTATGGCTGTGTGCTCTGCAATAGCGATCATGAACCGCTGGTCTTCCTTTTTGCACTTTGGAGGCTCGGTTGTATAGAGCCTGAGTACGCCGATCAGTCTGTTCTGGAATCGCATCGGGATCGAGACAATGTTCTTGATGCCTTCTTCCATTGCCTCGTTATAATATTCAGAGTCCCGGTGTTCTGTAATGTCATAAACGGACACTGGTTTGCCTGCCATGGCATCATCAATGCTCGCGTCATAGGCCACAGGGCCCTTGTTCGCATATTTTTCGCTAAGCCCGTAATAGGCAACGAGTTCGAGCTGTTTTTTGTCCTCGTTCAGAAGGCGCAGGGTGCTTCCTTTCAGCCCCATGACCTCGGGGATCTTCCTGACGATCATGTTCAGCACTTCATTCAGGTCGAGTGTGGAGCTGACTGTTTTTGTTATTTCCTCAAATACCCTGAGGTACTCTTTTTCCTTTGATATCTCCATCTCAAAATGTTTCGCGTTCACAATTGCAATTGCACCCTGTTCAGCCAGTGCGGATATGAACTTCATGTCGTCATCGGAATATTCTACAGGCTCGGCAGTATACATCCTTAAAACTCCTATGACCTCTTTTTTAAAGCGCAGAGGGATGGAGAGTATGCTCCTGATGCCTTCTTCTATAGTTTCTTTATAATATTTCGAGTCCGTATGTTCGGTAATGTCATAGACGGATGCGGACTTGCCTGCCATGGCATCATCAATGCTCGCGTCATATGCGACCGGCCCTTTATCGGCATATTTTTCGCTCAGCCCGTAATATGCGGCCATCTCAAGCTGTTTGGTTTCCTTGTTAACAAGGCGCAGAAGACTTGCCTTTACATTCATTACCTTAACAACATTCGTTACGATGAGCTGAAGGACCTCATCAAGTGAGATGCTTGAACTGATGGCCTTGCAGATATTCTGATAACTTTCTAGATATATTTTTTTCTCAAATATCTTGTCAGCGCATGTGGGGCACATGCCGTGCGTGAATAAACCGAAACCGGCTTCAGTCAGATAATGCTCCAGCTGTTCCCAGTCATCATTATCATTTCTTATTTTTTTGCACCATCCGCATATGGGCACCAGCTTGTTCTTTCTCTCAGTCCTGACCTGCATTGCGCCGGTCTCAATACAGCCGGTTATGTCCCTGATCGTCACGACGACTCCGGTCATCTCATCTTTGTTGTAAACAGGGGAAGCGCTTTCTTCAACGGTAACCGTATCATTGTTCTTTGTCCTGATCACAAGGTATTTTCTTACAGGTGTTTTTTTCTGGAAGCAGAGGGTGACGGGGTGCTCGAACGGCTGGAGCGGTTTACTATTCTCATCCTCATATGCAATGCACCCGTCATTACAGGGTCTGCCGATCATTTCATCAGAGTTCAGGCCTGTCAGGGATTCCGCGGCATTGTTCCAGTACTGTATCTTCTGGTCTTTGTCCACAAGATACATGCTGTCTGCCATACTGTCAACTATCTGCTTGTATATCCTGTTTTTAATTCCGAACATTAATGGTCTCCATGTGATATGTATTGTCCGATAAAATTTCAGCCAGTGCTATTTTGCAGAGTATACCATGTTTTTGGTCAAAAATTTTCCATGATACATGGCATCGTCCGCAAGTTTAAGAAGGTCATCTTTTGTGTTTGCGTCTTCCGGATAAGAGGCCACCCCAAAGCTTGCGGTCAGCCTTACTGTATATCCGTTATCCTTCAGGAAAATATTTTTTTCTATGGTCCTTCTCAGTCTTTCGGCAATTATAAAACTGGCTTTTCGTGATGTTTGCGGCAGCACAATTACGTACTCATCACCGCCGTATCTTGCGAGTATATCAACGCTCCGCAGATTTTTTTGCAGTATAGATGCTATCTCTATAAGTATCCTGCTTCCGACAAGGTGCCCGAACCTGTCATTTACCCTTTTGAAATCATCAATGTCCATGAACACAATGGAGAAATGTGAACCGTACCTTTGCGACCTCTGTATCTCAGATTCGATAGTTTCCTTCATATGACTGGAATTGAAAAGATTGGTCAGTTCATCATGCTTTATTTTGTTCGAAAGATAGGCCCGTTCAATTGCCATGGCTGCGAAAGAGGAAGTATTTATGGCAAGCTCCATATCTCTTGTTGAGTAGGGAGCCTGTCTGATTTTACGTGCAAGCCGCAGAGCTCCCATTCTGCCTCTTACTTTTAAAGGAACACAGAGCAGCGGTCCGGGTGTCAGGTTTGGAAAACCATCGGCCTTTTTTTCAAATCTTTTGTCTTTGACAATGTTCTCTATATTGAGAGGTGTTCTGTTGTCCATCACCCATCCTGCAATTCCATTGTTTTTGTTGAGCTGTATTTTGCGGATCTTTTTTGAAAGCTTAAGAGGTATTATGTCAAATACAGGTTCATCGCTCAGAAGGAGGGACCATGCAGCAGAGCCTGTAAGGTACTTCAGCTGCTCCATAATGGAGGAAAGGTCTTTATCCAGTTCAACCTGAGCAGAAAAGACATCGGAGATCGTATTAAAGAATGTATTTTCATCTTTTCTTGTCTTTTGCACCTGACGCAGAGAAATGCTGTCATTCGCAAGGGCTTTTATTCTCATGAGCTTTTCTGCCAGGGCATCGAAGGTCTTATAGGTAAAGGGAGCTTCTACGGAAAGAGTATATGTATCTTTCATTAAATGCTCGATCTCTTTATCTGTATGGCCGTCAGTCATTATGAGTCTGGGAATGCCTTCGGAAAGCTTGTTGAATTTGGCTGATCTTATTATGCCGGATGAAAACAGGCTGTCGATGACGATCAGATCTATAGTATTTTCACGGAGGTGCTTTAATGATGAGGAGACTGTCTGCTCGTGGAACAGGCTGTATCCCTTTGCAAGGGATCTTTTAAAGTTGTGCAGTGAGGAGTCCCCTTTGTCTATAAGAAGGATGTTATGCATTTACTCCACAGCATTTTTTATATTTTTTGCCGCTTCCGCAGACACACGGGTCATTTCTGCCGATTTTATGATCTTTTACAACTGTCGTGGGTTTGGTGCTCCCGCCTTCATTTCCCCTGCCGAATGTCATTTGCGCGGGTTTGGGCGTGAACTTCCGTTCGAGAGCGTCTTCCCTTGCGACCTGTATTCTCATGAGCCTTGCAACGACCTCGGATGCCACCCTGTCGCTCAGGTCCGCGAATATATCAAATGCTTCTTTTTTGTATTCGATCAGCGGGTCTCTCTGGCCGTATCCTCTAAGCCCTACACCCTCTTTGAGATGGTCCATGCTTAGCAGGTGGTCCTTCCATTGAGTGTCAAGCACCTGAAGGAGTATCATCTTTTCGAGGTACCTGAATGTCTCAGCTCCTATTTCCTGCTCTTTGGCCTCATATGCCGCTGTTATTTCGGTTATGAGATTGGTGCGGAAATCTTCGAACCCTGCAAGCTCTGTTTTTGTATGAAGGCCGAACTGACCGTAGACCGCATCTTTTAATTCCTTAAAGTTCCATTCCTCGGGATGTTTGTTTTCAGGGCAGTGTATGTTAAGGATATCATCGATGGAATTTTCTACCATTTCGAGTATCCTTTCCCTGAGGCTTTCAAGGGTAAGTATCTCACGCCTGAAGGAATATATTTCACCCCTCTGCATATTATTTACATCATCATATTCGATAAGGTGTTTTCTCATGTCAAAGTTGTGACCCTCGACCTTTTTCTGTGAAGATTCTATTGCCTTTGACACCCATTTGTGTTCAATAGGCTGGTCTTCCTCCATGCCGAGCTTTCCCATAAGTCCCGATATTCTGTCAGAGCCGAATATCCTCATGAGATCATCCTCAAGTGATAAATAGAATCTTGATGAGCCGGGGTCGCCCTGACGCCCGGAACGTCCGCGAAGCTGGTTGTCTATCCTTCTTGATTCATGACGTTCGGTGCCGAGTATATGAAGTCCCCCTGCGGCGATGACCTCTTGTTTTTCTTTTTCGCATATGCCGCCGGCCTTTTCAAGCGTCTTCTGGTAATCTTCATCTGAATAATCACCCTTATTCAGGAGCATCTCCTTTGCGAGGCCCTCAGGGTTTCCGCCGAGGACAATATCAGTGCCCCTGCCCGCCATGTTGGTGGCTATTGTTACTGCGCCTTTTCTGCCTGCCTGTGCAACTATGGCGGCCTCATTCTCATGATACTTGGCATTAAGGACAGAGTGAGATATCTTTTTCTTTTTCAGTATGGTGCTTAACAGCTCGGAGTTCTCTATGGATATCGTGCCGACAAGAACAGGCTGTCCTTTTTTATGATACTCGGCTATCTCATCTGTTGCCGCATTGAACTTTGCCATGGCTGTTTTGTATATAACATCGGCATTATCCAGCCTCTGCATGGGCCTGTTCGTAGGTATCACCATTACATCGAGGTTGTAGATCTTGGCAAACTCTGCGGCCTCTGTCTCTGCCGTGCCTGTCATACCGGCGAGCTTATTGTACATCCTGAAATAATTCTGGAAAGTGATGGTTGCGAGTGTCTGGTTTTCGCTCGCTATCTTTACGTTCTCTTTGGCCTCTATCGCCTGGTGCAGTCCGTCCGACCAGCGTCTTCCGGGCATGAGACGTCCGGTGAACTCGTCAACGATTATCACCTCGTTGTCCTTTATAATATAATCCACCTCTTTTTTGAAGAGGGCATGTGCGCGGAGGCCCTGGTTTATATGGTGAACAAGTTCAACATTTGCCGGGTCGTAAAGGTTGCCGCAGCCGAGCAGTTTTTCGGACTTTATATTGCCTTCTTCGGTCAGTATGACCGCTTTTGCTTTTTCATCTATTGTATAGTCAGTATCAAGTTCCAGTTTAGGTATGATCTTGTTGATCTTGTAATACTTGTCCGTGGATTCTTCTGACGGGCCTGAAATTATAAGAGGGGTCCTTGCCTCATCTATCAGGATACTGTCCACCTCGTCCACTATTGCGAAGTTCAGTTCCCTCTGGACATAGTCGTTGATATGGTACTTCATATTGTCCCGCAGGTAATCGAATCCGAACTCATTGTTGGTCCCGTATGTTATGTCCGCGTTATAGGCGGCCTTCCTTTCGACAGGCCTCAGATGTTTGAGCGTGCTGTCATCGGAGTGAAAAGAAGGATCATATATAAAGGAAGTATCATGCTGTACAATGCCGACTGACAGACCGAGGAAATGATAGAAAGGGCACATCCATTGCGCGTCCCTTTTGGCGAGATAATCATTTACAGTTATGACATTAACACCCCTGCCGTCGATAGCGTTCAGGTAGACCGCCAGAGTTGCCACAACTGTCTTTCCCTCACCGGTCTTCATCTCAGCTATCTTGCCGTTATGAAGGGCCATACCGCCTATGAGCTGGACATCGAAATGACGCATCTTGAGAATTCTCCATGAGGTCTCCCTTGCAACAGCAAAGGCTTCATGAAGGATATCGTCAAGAGTTTCCCCGTTTTCGAGTCTCTTGCGGAACTCTTCTGTTTTTGCCTTCAGTTCATCGTCCCCGAGGGCTTTTATCGAGTCTTCGAGTTCATTTATTTTATCAACGTCCGAGAGGAGTTTTTTGATCTCACGGTCGTTCCTTGAACCGAAAATTTTAGTCATAAGTTTGAACATAGGTTATCATTATAACAAAAAAAGACATTTGCTGATACATCAGGCAGGCATAGAGCTTATTTTTTATAAATTATTTCGGATACCCTGATCGCAGGGTAAAATATTTCAGCGCAGAATCTATAAGTTCAAAGCCATATGCATGAAATTTTTATATCTATCCAATTGAAAAATTTACAAAAATAAGCTCTATGTCCGTTACTCTACTTGCAATAGGTCTTTTAATAAATATAAAATAACATCCATGCGGGTGTAACTCAGTGGTAGAGTTTCAGCTTCCCAAGCTGAGGGTCGCGGGTTCAACTCCCGTCGCCCGCTCCATTTACTGTTCTAGCTGATTGAATGGTTAATGCGGATTGAACGGATAAAATGCCCAAAGGACTGATACATGTATATACCGGCGACGGCAAAGGCAAGACCACAGCTGCGTTCGGCCTTGCAAAGCGTGCCGCCGGACATGGTAAAAAGGTCCTTGTCCTGCAGTTCCTTAAGAGCAGGAACAGGACATCGGGTGAGCTCATCTTTTCTGAAAAAGCCGGGATAAAGGTCATAAAATTCGAAGACCAGACCACACCTCTTTTTGACTCCAATGTAAAACCTTCAGCGCTGAAGCGGTCGATCAAAAAAGCGCTGGATATTTCTATTAAAGAGATAAAAAGCGGTGCATATGATGTTGTCATCATGGATGAGATAGTCACTGTCCTTGGATGCGGTTATGCTTCTATGAAAAATGTGGAGAAGGTCATTGATGAGAAACCGGATGCTGTTGAGCTCATCATGACAGGCCGCGGCGCACCTGCAAGGCTGATAGAGCTTGCGGATTATGTGACAGAAATGAAGATGATCAAGCATCCGTTTGAAAAGGGAGTGAAGGCCAGGAAGGGAATAGAGTTTTAAAGATAAATAACAAAATACAAATAACAAATTCTGAATAAGCTCCAAATCTCAATGACCGAAACAGGCATGTTTGTAGTTTGAATGTTGGGATTTGATATTTATTTGTTATTTGAAATTTGTGATTTGTTATTTAAGCTGTCCCCACATATATAATATTTTCTGGCGCACCGTAATGTGTGTCAGCACAAGCATCAGCCACATTATCTCCATCACATATCCGGTCAATGCACCGAGCGCCATGAGGATTATTCTTTCCGGGGTTTTGCGAATCTAAATATTTCAATAAGAAAAGCTGCTGCTAAATTTAGTTGCAATAAATTTTAGTTGTGGTAACATTTAATTTATAGAATTGTGTAAAGGGGATATAGCATCTAAAGAGAAGTTTTCTGTTTTCTAAAGATAAAGTATTGTTTTACATGTGTGTGAGTAAAAGTAAGGGCCGGGGACAATGTTTATTAAGCTGATAGCTCAATCAAAATATTTCTACATACCAATAATTTTTTTGATCTCGGCGTTGTTATCGATAGCAATTTTATTGTATATCCATAAAATCAATGCGGAATTGCATGAACTTTACTTATTTGACGATACGATCCATGAAATGCAGGTACTATGGTTAAAGGCCGAGATCTGGAATGAATCTGCAAACAACAGAGGTGATATGTCGCCGATCGATAATATAATGGTTGATATTGACGCTTCTATAAGTGCGGCTAATTCTATGCTTGTTGGCGGGAAGTTAATACATGACACAGTTATCGAGCCAGTAACAGATACCGGGTTAAGAAAAAGAATAGAAAATATCAAGTTTATACTGGAGAAGTATAAAAGCATTGTTGCAAAGAAATATGATAAAGGAGCAAACATAGCGCAGGACTATTCAACTAATAATGAGTTTCATACATTTATAGATAAGACCTTAGAGATGGATGAGTATTTTGAGGTCTTGCAGGAGCGTCATGAAAATAAACTGGAACGTTCCTTCTGGATGGTATTGCTGCTTTTGTCAACTGTAACGCTGGTTGTTATAGTCGGGCTGTCAGCTATTGAGATCAAACACAAAAAGCTGGGGCAGCTCAAGGACGAATTTGTTAATACAATATCCCATGAGCTGAGGACACCTCTTTCAATTATAAAAGAAAGTATTTATATTGCGGAGAAAGGAAGGGAAGAA
>CBFDEG010000080.1:0-12093 GCA_965603765.1 uncultured bacterium
CCTATTGAGAAGGTGGTTGAGTGGCGCTGGCTTAATATGCTTTATGTCGGGGTGGGGAGTTTTGTGCTTTCTATCTTATGGCGCTATCTTCTTGAAAGGAAAACATCCGGCATTAATGAAATTAAGATGGTGCGTCAGGCAAAGGACCTTTTAATGGAACCTAAACTGAAGACACCCTATATTATTGCTGTTTCAGCCGCAGTCCTGATCTTCCCCTTTATTGTTTCCACATATCAGGTGAATATAATGGCAACCGTGCTTCTGTATGTAATGCTCGGGCTCGGGCTGAATATCGTTGTGGGGCTGGCAGGCCTGCTTGACCTGGGCTACGTGGCCTTTTACGCGGTCGGTGCTTACAGTTATGCATTATTAAACTTTCATTTCGGTCTGAGCTTCTGGGTGGCACTGCCCGCGGGCGCGCTTATTGGCGCGCTCTTCGGCATACTGCTCGGGTTTCCTGTGCTGAGGCTCAGGGGGGATTACCTTGCCATTGTGACGCTCGGGTTCGGGGAGATCATAAGGCTGGTGCTCGAGAACTGGAATGATTTTTCATTCGGCCCGAGCGGGATAGCGAATATCCCGAGGCCTTCTTTTCCGGGCAGTCAGTTAGGTATGCACGCAAACGCGGTCTATATCTATTTCATTATAGTATGCCTTGTCCTTCTGACCATATTTATTGTTAACAGGCTGAAGAATTCGAGAATAGGGCGCGCATGGATCGCGCTCAGGGAAGATGAGATCGCGTGCCAGGCAATGGGCATTGACAGGACACGGACAAAGCTTGCGGCCTTTGCGCTCGGTGCGACATGGGCTGGAATGGCAGGGGTGATCTTCGCGGCAAAGACAACATTCATAAACCCGGCGAGCTTCACATTCCTTGAATCAGCGATAATCCTCTGCATTGTGGTGCTCGGCGGTATGGGCTCCATAAGGGGCGTTATTGCCGGGGCCTTTGTGCTTATACTTCTGCCTGAATATCTGAGGGCATTTTCAGAGTACAGGATGCTGATATTCGGTCTTGTGCTTGTTCTTATGATGGTGTTCAGGCCTCAGGGGATAATCAGTGATACAAGAAGGACGTATGAATTTTCAGAGCAGAGTGATGGGGAGGTGTGAATATATTCAGGACAATAATAATTTTAAAAATTAATCGATCCGATGGATTTTATGTAATCATGCAAATGTTTTTGGGGTAAATATTCAGTATGCATCAATTGGTTTGTATTGCGATCAAGGTATCGGGAATTTATTTTTAAAATTATTATTGTCCTGAATAAAAGGTGTTATGGGAAACGTACTTGAAATAAAAGATATGACCATGGACTTTGGTGGGCTCAGGGCCCTTGATAAGCTGAGTCTTGGTGTGGCTGAAGGAGAGATAACCGCGCTGATAGGCCCGAACGGAGCAGGCAAGACCACAGTGTTCAACTGCATTACCGGCATCTATGTTCCGACCGCAGGTGAGGTTTTAATAACCGGGCCGGGCAGAAGAGCAAAGAGGATAAAAGGCCTGAAGCCGAACATCATAACAAAGTACGGCCTTGCCCGTACCTTTCAGAACATACGTTTATTTCATAATATGACTGTTCTTGAAAATGTGATGATAGGGTGCCACTGCCGCTCCTCCTCCGGTATCTTCGGTGCGATATTGCGCAACCGGGCAACTGTAAAAGAAGAAAAAGCGGTTGTTGAAAAAAGCTACTCCATACTAAAAAACATGGGTCTTGAAAAATTCACCAATGAATTTGCGAAGAACCTTCCCTACGGAGCGCAGAAGCGCCTTGAGATAGCACGGGCAATGGCTACCGAGCCTTTCCTCCTGCTCCTTGACGAACCTGCCGCAGGGCTGAACATGCGCGAGACAACAGAGCTTGATGAACTTATATGCAGGATACGTGATGAAGAAAAGATATCCATACTTCTCATAGAACATGATATGAAGCTCATCATGAGCATATCCGACAAGATCGTCGTAATGGATTACGGAAAGAAGATCGCAGAGGGCAGTCCGGCTGAGATCCGGAATAACCCTGTTGTGATAAAGGCATACCTTGGAGAGGAATTCGTTGCTTAAACTTGATGGTATAAAAACATACTACGGCAATATTCAGGCGCTCAAGGGCGTGAGCATCGAAATCGCCGAAGGTGAGATAATCACCCTTATAGGCGCCAATGGCGCGGGTAAGACAACAACACTCATGTCCATCTCCGGTATCGTTCCGCCGCAGACAGGCAATATATATTTTATGGGAGAACCCATAACCGCAATGCCGCCTGAGAAGATAGTCTCGCTCGGTATCTCACAGGTACCTGAAGGCCGTCATATATTTCCCGGTCTTACAGTAAAGGAAAACCTCGATATGGGCGCATTTCTGAGAAATGACACTAAAGGCGTATATGAAGACCTCGAATATATATACGAGCTTTTCCCCATTCTCACTGAACGGCGCAATCAACAGGGCGGTACCCTGAGCGGAGGCGAACAGCAGATGCTCGCAATATCAAGGGCGCTCATGGCAAGACCGAAACTGCTCTTACTTGACGAACCATCGCTCGGGCTCGCCCCTATCATCATTCAGCGGATATTCGAGATAATCAAAAAGATAAACAGGGAACGCAGCACAACCATCCTCCTTGTGGAACAAAACGCAAACCTCGCCCTGCGTGTTGCGCACAGAGGTTATGTAATGGAAAATGGCAGGATAGTTCTTGAAGATTCGGCAGAGAGACTGCTTTCGAATGAGGATGTGAAGAGGGCTTATCTTGGGGTGTGACCGGAATAGAAAGTCATATCCTGGAGTTTAATATCTTTATCTTCCAGGCAGTATAAATGGCCGGTATCACGATCAGGGTCAATACGGTTGATGATACCATGCCGCCAATCATGGGGGCGGCGATCCTCCTCATCGTGTCCGAGCCTGCTCCGTGTCCCCAGAAGATCGGCAGGAGTCCTGCCATGATCGCTGCAACGGTCATGATCTTTGGCCTTACCCGTTCCACTGCTCCAAATAACACAGCATCATATATATCTGTATCAGTCATGTCCCTGCCTTTTTCAATCTTCTTTTTTGCGTATGCCTCATCAAGATAGATAAGCATGATCACTCCTGTTTCAGCGGCAACACCGGCAAGGGCAATGAAACCGACCCCGACGGCAATGCTCATGTTATAGCCGAGAAGGTATATGAACCATATGCCGCCCACTATGGCAAAGGGAAGTGACAGCATGACGATCAGGGATTCGCTGACATTTTTAAAATTAAGATAGAGGAGGAAAAAAATGATCATAAGGGTGATGGGGATTACGATCATGAGCCGCTTGTTCGCCCTTTCCATGTATTCATACTGGCCGGACCATATAATATTGTAACCCTCAGGGAGATCTATCTCTCTTTGAATGATCCTTTTTGCATCTTTCACATAAGAGGCCACATCTATTCCTGTCAGATCAATATAGACCCAGGCGGTCATCCTCGAGTTTTCACTTTTTATGGCAGGCGGGCCCTGACTGATAGTGGTTTTCGCGACCTGCATGATCGGGATCTGAGCGCCTGAAGGTGTTGCTATCAGGACACGCTGGAGCTTGCTGATAGAGTCTCTGAGTTCTCTTCCGTATCTGAGATTTACAGGGTAACGCTCCCGTCCTTCCACTGTTTCAGTTATATTCATGCCCCCCACTGCTGATTGTATGACATCCTGAACATCTCCAACAGTAAGGCCGTACCGGGCAGCGGCCCTGCGGTCGATCTCATAATCAAAGTAATACCCGCCGCTGACCCTCTCTGAATATACGGACAATGTCCCGGGGACTGATCGTAACGTTACTTCTATCTGCTTTCCTATCGATGATAGTTTATTGAGATCATCTCCCATGATCTTGATCCCAACAGGTGTTTTGATCCCTGTTGCAAGCATGTCTATCCGTGTCTTGATAGGCATTGTCCAGGCATTTGTGAGGCCTGGAAACTGTATTGAATTATTCATTTCCTGCACCAGTTCATCAGCGGTTATGGTGCGTGCCTCAGGCATGATTTTAGACAGGAGATCTTTCAATAGTTCAGGCCAGTTGGAAAAAAAGCGTTCTGATCGTATTGTCCGCCATTGACCTTCAGGTTTGAGCATTATGGTTGATTCGATCATCGACAGAGGGGCGGGATCTGTTGCAGTATCTGCGCGGCCGACCTTCCCGAAAACGTGTTCGACCTCAGGAAAGGTCTTGATGATCTTGCTTGTCTGCTGTAACAGTTCACGCGCCTTTGTTATGGAGATGCCGGGAAGCGTGGTCGGCATATAAAGCAGATCGCCTTCATAAAGAGGGGGCATGAACTCGCCTCCTATCTTTTCCGCAGGGAAGAGAATACCGATCTTTTCTGCGGCTGTCCTTAAAAACCCGTCAGGCAGTTTATTGACCACCATGGAATGAAAGGGCAGCAGCGTCATCGTAATAAGAACAGCGCACAGGATCGTAATGAATTTATGCCGCAGGACCCATATGATGATAGGCCGGTAGAGACGGATAAGAAACCTGTTCACAGGATTTTTATCCTCGGGCGATACAGCCTGCGGCCAGAGAAGAAGCATCGTTACCGTACCGCTGATTATTGCAAACGCAAGAGAGAGTTCTCCTAATACCGATCCCGGAACAAGGAAATAAGGCGCAAGCCATACCCCGATAAAAACGCCGGACGCAATTGCAATTGAAACAGTTATCTGCTTTTTCCTGGTCCATGTATCAGGAAGCAGGGTTGTCCTTATAAAATATCCCATCATAACCGGGACGATCGTAACGGCAAGAAGTGCTGAAGCCGCCATAGAGTATGTCTTTGTAAATGCCAGGGGACTGAACAGCCGTCCTTCCTGCGCCTGCAGGGTAAATATCGGCATAAAAGAAAAGGTGATTATCAACAAAGAGAAAAAGAGTGGCGGCCCTACCTGTTTTGCCGCAATGGTTATCACGCTCCAGTGGTCAGCGGAGGCATCCGCTTTTTCGAGATGCTTGTGGGCATTTTCTATCATGACTATGGCCGCGTCCACCATTGCGCCTATAGCTATTGCTATGCCGCCAAGGGACATAATATTTGCGTTAAGACCCTGGTATCTCATAATGATAAAGGCGATTAAAATGCCCAGCGGCAGGGTGATGATCGCAACAAAGGCGGACCTGAAATGCAGAAGGAATATTATGCAGATAAGTGAAACAACGATAGATTCCTCTATGAGCTTTTCCTTGAGGGTATTTACCGCCCGCTCTATAAGGCCGGAGCGGTCATACACGGGTATGATCTCAACACCTTCAGGAAGTCCGGCCTTAAGGCTTTCAAGCTTTTCCTTTACCCGCTTTATCGTGGCAAACGCATTTTCTCCAAAGCGCATGACCACAATTCCTCCAACGACCTCGCCTTCCCCGTCCAGTTCGGTGAGCCCGCGCCTCAGCTCAGGGCCTGTATGAACATCTGCCACGTCCTTTACAAAGACAGGTGTACCTGTTTCATCAACACTCAGGGGGATATCCTTTATGTCTTCTATTGATCGTATATATCCAAGCCCTCTGACCATATATTCCGTTTCGGACATCTCGAACAGCCGCCCCCCTACATCACTGTTTGAGCGCTGTATCGCGGTTTTTACCTTTGAAAGAGGGATACCGTAGGCGACCAGTTTGTTCGGGTCAACCTCGACCTGATACTGTTTTACGAATCCCCCTACAGAAGCAACCTCTGCGACACCTTCAACCGAGGTAAGCTCATACCTGAGGAACCAGTCCTGGATGGAGCGGAGTTTTGCAAGGTCATGTCTTCCGCTTCTGTCGACAACTGCGTATTCATATATCCAGCCTACACCCGTGGCATCAGGGCCGAGAGAGGGGGCCACATTTTTCGGGAGGCGCTTTGAAACATAATTTATATACTCAAGCACTCTGCTGCGGGCCCAGTAAATGTCGGTGCCGTCTTCGAATATGATGTATACGAACGAGAATCCAAAAAATGAATATCCCCTGACCGTCCTGGCCCCGGGTACGGACAGCATGGAGGTTGTAAGCGGATAGGTTACCTGGTCCTCCACAACCTGCGGGGCCTGTCCCGGATATTCGGTGAAGATGATGACCTGTACGTCAGAGAGGTCCGGTATGGCGTCCAGAGGGATCGTTGACAGAGAATAGACCCCTGCAATAAAGATCAGTATAGCCGCCAATATTATCAGCATCCTGTTTTTAATGGAGTATTCAATAAGCTTTTGAAGCATCAGAACGTTTCCTCAGTTCCGCAGATCAGCATATCTTCTCTCTGGTATGGATTGCTCATTTCCGTTCCTTTGCCGAAGGCCCTGCCTGTATCTCGAGCATTTTATTTACTGCCTCTCTCAGGTTGCTTTCAGAATCTATAAGGAACTGTCCGGATGTCACTATTGTCTCACCTTCTTCAAGGCCTTTAAGTATCTGAATGAGACCTTCGCCTTCCAGACCTGTTGTGACCTCCCTGGGCAGGAACCTGCCTTTTTCCGGAGAGGTTATAACCACATTCCTGGTGCCTGTCCTTATGACGGCCTCTGACGGCACCAGGTGTGCGGGGGCGGCTGTTCTTGCTTTTATCACAACATCAGCATACATGTCCGGCTTCAGTTTCATGTCCTGGTTATCGAATTCCATCCTGACCTGAACGGTCCGCGTCTTATCAGAAAGGTATGGATAGATAAACGTCACCTTTCCCTTATGCCTTATGCCGGGATCATAGGAAAGGGTCATTTCCGCCTCCATCCCGGTCTTTATAAATGGAAGTTCATATTCATAAATTGACGCGATCATCCATACTTTAGACAGGTCTGCTATTGTATAGAGCTCCATTGAGGGGTCCACTTTCATTCCTTCGATCACATTTTTATTTATCACGATCCCGTTCTTGAGAGAGTAGATCTTCATGTTCTTCTGTACCGTGCGGCTTTCTTCAAGGTCCCTGATCTGGACGGTTTCAATATCCATAAACATAAGCCTTTTTCTTGCTGCTTCTACAAGTGATGCCCCGCCTTGTGATATCTCTGCGAATCCTGACGAGGCTGTGCGTTCCCTGTATTTCATGGCCTGTAGAAATTCTTCCTGTGTTGCTACAAGCTCAGGAGAATATAAAGACAGAAGCGCGTCGCCTTTTCTGACCTTTTCCCCGGTTGTATCAATATAGAGTTTTTCGACCCATCCTGATATTTTTGTATGTATATGCTCAACCCGCTTCTCATCATAGGTGATTCTGCCGACCGCCCGTATCGTAGTATGAAGATGCCCTCTGGTTACGATCGCAGTCCTGATGCCTGTATTCTGGACAGTAACAGGGTCGATCACGATTCCCCCTTCTGATGATCTCTCTGCCTCATCTTCATATACAGGAACAAGGTCCATTCCCATAGGTGATTTGCCGGGTTCATGTCTTATATAGTTGGGGTCCATCGGGGCGACCCAGTACTTGATCTTCTTTTTCTTCTCGTTTGGTTTTACATCTTCTTTATCATGAGAAGGGGCAGGATGCCCGGTCATGTCATGTCCCTCATGTCCCTGCCCGAAGACATCCGAATCATAAGACAGGAATACCACTGTCATAACCATGAGAATCATCAATGAACAGGGTCTATCGGGTATTTTATACATGCTTTTATCCTCCATGATCCATTAGAGTATTAACTCAATACATCGGCCTGCCTACTGTCTTTTCAAGTTCTGCAAGGCTGTTTTCATGATCCGCAACAGCGCGGTAAAATTCGATCTTAAAATTAAACAGCTGGATCTGATCATTAATAAGCGTCAGGAAATCGAGCTTGTCCACTTCATATCCGGACATGGCGGATTCAAATGATAATACACTCTGGGGTATCAGGCCGGTCTTCGAAATTTCTATCTCCTGTCTGTACATGTCGAGCTCAGCTTTTATCCTGCTTAGTTGAAAATTGATGTCATTTTTCATTGCCCTGTATTGTTCGATCGCCCGTCTTTCATCGGCCTTTTCTTCAAGAACTTTCCTGTTCTCTTTGTTCTTGTACCAAAGGGGGATGTTGAATGCGATCGAGGCTGAGAAAAAGTCAGGTCTTTCTGCTGTATCACTGTCATCACGCTGCCCGTAACTCACCCCGAATTCCATGTCCGGGTAATATTCCTTTTCAGTCAAAGTGAGAGAGAGACGGGCCTGATCGATCTTATGTTTCATTAATATCAGTGCCGGGTTTGAGGTCTCAGCTGTCTTTTGCAGATCGTCAAAATTAAAAGCAGCAGATGTCTGCGTAAGCTCTCCTGAAATATTCAATCTGTCCTGCAGCGGCCTGTTAAGCAGGGTCTGTAATCGTGCAGCAGCTGTCTTTTCCCTCTGTTCAAGCAGGATCATCTGTTTGATGATATAGGAAAGTTTGATCTGCGCCTGTACTATTTCCTGCTGGGCTCCCTGTCCGACCGCATACTTCGTCTCCGCGGTCCTGATAAGCTCAGACAGCAGGCTGCGGTTTTCGTTTGTTATGTCTATGGCCTTTTTAAGAAAGAGGAGTTCATTGCATAACACCTTCACCTGCATGATCAGACTGTTTTTCTTCTCATTATATTCTTCCTGTGCAGCTTCAATCTCTTTATTTGCGATATCTTCTTTCAGCCCCAATTTTCCAGGGAAAGGGAACTTCTGTGTGAGGGATATCTGTTTCTGGGTCATGGCTTCCCGGTCAAAACGGAAACTGTCAACAGGAAGGTTAGCAATTGACAACTTCAGCATCGGGTCGTCAAGAGATCCTGTCTGGGAAGGCCTTTGTTCATAGGCATGAATCCTTTCCTGAAAAGAGCGAAGTTCGGGATTGCTCCTGACAGCCTCATCGATCAGATCGTTGGGAGCATAAAAAGTGTCTGAACTTTCAGCATATATAAATTGTGGCAGGGTGGAGAGTATAAGCATGACCAGAAAAACTGATAGCTTTTTCATAATATTTAGAGTAAATATATGCGTTGTCACTTTACATTGGAACTGTTCGTGACCCCCGTATCTCCTTCCCCATTTTATCCCTTGATGGCTATATCCTGATGTCTCCAGCCATAACGAATCGCCCTATAACTGAATTATATCGCATTTTCTCTCTACTGACTATCTGGATTGGCTGCTATATTTCAACTGGCTTGTTTTTCATACAACAAGAATTAAAACGTGAAGGGCATGAGGATAAATCGTGGTGATAAGAAGGTAATGTTACTCGCTGCTTCTGACCGTAACAAAGCGGTATTTGCCTAACGTCATTAAATAATTAGTAATGGCCTCGAATTCCCAGTCTTTAAACTCAAAACCCGGCATTATGACATCAGGCTTTATTGCTTTTGGATCGCGGAGCCATTTTTCTATCCAGTCCCTCTTTAACCGGCTTGAGAGGTCTGTGTGGTCAGGGCCTACCTCTCCGCCCCGGCCATCTATTCTGTGGCATGCACTGCATGCAAAGATCTCCTGATAGAGCTTTTCCCCGTCCCATATATCTTCCGGTGCTATCTCTTTTTTCTGAGCTGAATAATAAGGATAGACCTCTCCAGAGAGGGATGCAAGATAATTGATGGTGCTGTTCGTCTCTTTATCTGAAAGACCGAAGTCAGGCATCTTTGCCATGAGTATTTGAGGAGTACGTATCTTGTAGGGCTTTTTCAGAAAACCCGCCAGCCACTCGGGTCTGCTCTTTTTTGCTTCAGCGCTCAGGTCAGGCCCGGTATTGCCGCCTGAACCATTTATAACATGACAGCCTGTGCAGTTGTACTTTTCGATGACCATCTGTCCTGCTGTTACCGGATCGTCAGGGGATACGAGCTGTTTTGTATAGGTCTGCGGTACCTGCGCCATCTGTAAGCTTCTAAGGAAGACCACAAGTGCTTCTGCCTGTTCTTCATTAAGATCATACTTCGGCATTTTTGTTATTATCTTCTCGGTAGCAAACCTGTGCGGGTCTGTTACTTTTATGCGCAGCCAGTTCAAAAGGTTTTTTTCAGTACCTGTTATATTTGTGAAGACCAGTTCATCAACCCTTTTATTGCCGATGTTGTCGAGCCCGGGGGCATCATATACTGAAGGGAGCTTCTCTATCTCGTGGCATCCGGTGCAGCCGAGATATGTTACAAGCTTTTTGCCATTTTCAATGTATACCTGAAGATTGTCAGCCTTTCCTTTGTGAGGAAAGGTGAGTTCCCCCCTGCCAAGGGGGGGGATAGAGGAGGGTGTTTTAAGTGTCATGAGATATGCTGTTATATTCCGGGCTTCACGGTCTGTTAATTTAAGGTCAGGCATTGGAGAGCTTGGTTCCGGTGCTTTCAGCCATTTAATGAGCCACGGACCGTTAACTTTATCCCCGATAAAAGAGAGGTCAGGGCCGAAGTTGTTGCCTTTGCTGTTTATCGTGTGACAGCCGAGACAGCCGAGGTCTGCAACAAGGTTTTTGCCGTCTTTTATTGTTGCGGCATTTGCAGTGACAATGCATGACTTGTCACTGCATGGTTCGGTTGTTTTCAGATCTAAAAGATAAGCTGATATATATTTGATCTCGATATCATTCAGGGTAAATTGCGGCATCTTTGTTTTCGATAAATATGCCTTCGGATCTTTCAGCCATTTTGCGAGCCATTCCCTGCTGACCTTGTTTCCGAGTGAACTGAGCGAAGGGGCGATGTAATCAGGCCTTTTATATCCTGAAAGAACGTGGCATCCAGTACAATTATTTTCAAGAAAAAGTTTTCTTCCATAGCTGAAAGTTGAAGCGCTGGCGAGTTTCGAACCTGATGGTGTTGTGCTGTCTATGGGATGGCATTTAGTGCATGATGCCTCTGCCATACGGCCTTTTAGAAGAGGTCTGTTCCAGTTGTCTGTCTGACCGTGTGCAGCGCTGACCGTTAATGCGGCACCCTGTCCTTCATGGCATATAGCGCATCCGAATTTTTCTACAGGATGTATCTTCAGGTAATCACCTGAATGTGTTCTGAAAGGCTGTGGAGCGTCTACGAATTTTTGATTGTCAGCGCCCTGATGACAGGTTATGCACCTGTCTGTTTCCCCCAGCTCAGTGAGCCATAACTGTTTTATCTGTTCTTTATGTTTTGTGGCAGAACTACTATTAAGCCTGCTGAACTCTTTCTGGTACTGTTTCCATGGCCGGTCGTATTCAGCGAATAACGCCCATATAATGACCCCGAGCAGGGTCAGGCAGAATACGGCATTTACGATAAGCTGTCCGCGTGATAGTTTCATAAATTCATTATCCCTTTAATTCCCCCTCGGAATCGAATCGTACCGACCTTACTAAGGGGGGACGCAGGGGGGTATTGTTAAATATTAAACCAGGGTGTGATCAGTATATATTTAATATCAAATGCCAGTCTAAAAAATATCTTTATCGGCACAAAGTACATCATCAGGATCGAGAGCATAATGATCATATATTTTATCTGCCCCCACCTGTCATGAAAACTTTTGATGAGAAGGCGTGGAAGAGTAATACCTGCCCCGAAATAGCACAGGAGTAAGATCCCCCCTGTTATGGGGGACAGGCTCCATAGATCATTTGCTATCGGCTTCGTGATCGCCCATGATTCTCCGGGCCAGTAAAACTGCCAGTTCGGTCCCCTGAGGTAGTAGCCGATAAAAATAAGCGTTAGCCACATCATGAATCCGAAGATGAAATTGAGTATCGCAAATTTTCTCAGCGTGAAGCTGTATTCACCGCTTCCCTGTTTGTTGCTGTCGAGATAAGGTATAAGTACAAGGCAACTCACAATGGTCATCGGTATAATGACCCCTGCGATCCATGGATCGAAATAGACAAGAAGCTCCTGAAGACCGACAAAATACCACGGTGCCTTTGAAGGGTTTTCGGATATGCCCGGGTTTGCTATTTCCATTAAAGTCGCGTTAACCAGCAATGCCCATACTACTAAAATAATAGTGAGGGCAACAGCGGTAAGAAATTCCATAAAGGCCAGGTCAGGCCAGACATAGCTATTTTTATTATTATTGTTTTCCATAATATTATCCCCCGTAATAAAAATAAATTCCAAGTACCAAATTACAAATAACAAATAAGCACCAATGATCAAGCTCCAATGACCAAAACCCG
>CBFDEG010000081.1:0-12016 GCA_965603765.1 uncultured bacterium
CGCTTTCCCGCCTTTCTGTGATATAATGCCCATAAGGGACTGGGGCTGAAGAATCGTTATTATTCCTGACCCCCTCATTTCATCATTAGCACCACTAAATAAGAACAGGACAAATTAATGATCTATTATTATCAAAATCAAAGCAGGTTCAGATATTTGGTCAGCATAATGATCGTTTTTATTGTGAATGTCTCATGTTCTGATAATGCACTGAAAAAAAGACAACAGGAAAAGATACTGGAAAAAAGGGCAGGAATTGTATTGGCATCGATCTCTGATGGGAACAATCTTATTGCAGCGTCCGAATTAAATAACAATATACTTGATGATGATAATGTTTCCGGGTATTATCTCCTCGATACCCGTCCATACGATGAATGGTACAAACAGGGGCATATTAAATATTCGGTATTAATTAATATGCATAACGTCGCGGATAAAAGGAATCTTGCCTTGTTGCCCAAACACAAAACCATTATCTGTATAAGTCCGACAAGCCATACAGCTGTCCAGGTATCTTCTACTCTTAGATGGCTGGGATATGACACGCTGATTCTTGAACATGGCATGGCATCATGGATGCCTACACCTGCCGGACAGATGATGATAAATGATATTATGAACGGGATAGCAAAGCCGTATCCTGTTGTTAAGGAACATACAGGGGCAGGGGGGTATGTGGAAGAAGAAATTGATATTGTTTTGAAAAATATGTCTGAAGGTGAGTTTAAAATACTGGCTAAGGCCGCCAGGACAATGCTCAGGGATAATATCTTTGGAAAAAGGTTTCCCTTTAATAACATATTTGCCGATGATCTTTATAAACAGCTTCAGTCTCAGGAAAGAAAAGATAATATATACCTTCTTGATATAAGACCTGACAATTCATGGGAAAAGAAAGGACATATAGACGGTGCTCACCATGTTAACCTGAAAAGCTTGAGATCATCCGACAAACTGAAAAAACTTCCTAAAGACAAATTGATAATCGTTATATGCGATACCGGGCTCATATCCGGACAGGTAACGCCTGTTCTCAGAATGTTAGGGTACAAGTCCGTTACGCTGCGTTCAGGGATGATGACCTGGACAGACACCCCTGACAGTCACAAGGCGCTTGAGATCCTTAAAAACGGTGATTATCCGGTGGTGAGAGACTAAGATTTAATGGTAAGTACTGAAACATCGGGGAGACGATATTTAAATGTAGGGACAGACCTGTGTGTTTGTCCTGTTTTTGCCTGTGGGGTGCCCGTTAAATTGTGGGATACCCGTTCTCGAAATATTCACGTGCAGACGAGGGCGCACACACAGGTGCGCCCTTACGGATATTATTCAATAACAGCTTCTGTCTCTCTCATCTGCTCCGCTAAAGTTGCCAGTTCATCTTCGCAGTACGAGTATGCGAGGCTCACACCGAATACGTTCGGGAGGTCCTGTATCTGTTTCATCAGTTCCATCTGGCCTTTTATTTCGTTACCCTCTACTGTCACGATTATCCTGCCTTCTTCATCGTGCAGGTGAACATCGCAGAGGTCGATAGCATTGATGCTGTCCGTGACTGTCTGTATGTACTCAGGTTTTGTCTTAACTACAATGCTCGATACATTCACGTTCGGGCCTCCTTTTTAAAGTTAATCAGCTTCAACACCTTCGTTCAGCACATCGATCAGGTTGGATCTGTGACGGGCATTTTCGTCCCTGAATCCGCCTTTGAAGATATTTTTAACTGCCGGTGAAAGCTTGTTCTGTATAACATGGCACTGCATGCAGTTAAAACGGCTTCCGTCAAGTTTGCCTCCGAGGTCCCTTCCGGTGTCAAGGTCAAAAAGATGGGACACGGGGATCGGTGTTGCTCCCATACTTACTGCTTCTTCAGGCATATGACAGTCAAGGCAGATGTTCTCTGTCCGGGCTAAAGGCAGCATGCCTGTGATGTCGTGCGGTATCAACGGAGGGCTGTTCTCAAATGACCGCTCAAACTTTGTGCTTGTGCCCGGCTCTTCTCTGCCCGGTTCTCCGTGTACAGGAACTGTCGTGCCTTCATCATAAAGTGTCTCATGCCTCAGCCCCAGGTCTTCCTCTGTATAAGACTTTGTCATTGCGCAGGACAGCAGCATGCTCATTGAAATTATAACTGCCAGTAATGCCAACAGCCGGACGCTTGCTCTTCTTTTCATGATCCATACCTCCTTATGTTTTTGATAATTTATTAGAATATATACTGCTGAATTTCAGAGCATCATCATCGCATACTTCAACGCACCTTCCGCAATTGATACATTCTCCGGAACGTACAGGGCCGCTCTGTTCACCTACCATATGCAGGACCTGTTTCTCCGGACAGATATCAATGCATTTCATGCAGTCAGTGCATTTGTCCCTGTCATAGCCTATCCTCAGAAAACCGTAACGGCCTGTCAGGGAATAAAAACCTCCAAGCGGGCAGATGTGACCGCAGAATCCGTTCTTTACGGCAATAAGGTCGAACAGAAAGACCATCAGCACAAATGCCCATCCAAAGCCTATTCCGTAAATTATCCCTCTGTGCATCGCGCCTATGGGACTTATCCATTCAAAGGCTGTGACACCCAGAATTGCGGAGAGCACGAGGGACAATGCGATTACCCAGTATCGTATCTCTCTTTTGATGTCCCAGGATTTCCAAGTGTTTTCGAGACGGAAAACGGTCCTTATCTTGTTAGCGAGGTCTGTTACCATGTTCATAGGGCATACCCATCCGCAGAATATCCTTCCGCCGAGGACCGCATAGAAGAGCAGAATGATGAGCGCGCCGATAAGAGCGTCCGCTGCAACGACCGCTCCGGCTGCAAATGTCTGAAGGACAGCGAACGGGTCTGACAGGGGAATTGTATCAAGTACTCTTGCAGAACTGAGGTTCCCCCTCAGTATGTTCCAGCCGAATGCATTGCCGCTGAAGAACAGGAACAGTATGCCTGTCTGCATGATCCTTCTGGCTGTCAGATATTTATACTTTCTCACTTTCAGCAACCTCTTTACTTATGATTAATACCGACCCCCCTTTAATTCCCCCCTTACTAAGGGGGGAATTAAAGGGGGGTTAAAAAACGTCTTCGTTCAGGTAATCCACCGGGGCCTTTTCGCTCCTCGGTGTTTCTGTGGTTACGTCTTCGGTTACATCCTTTATACGTTCAACGTCGCGTTCGTCCCAGCCCTTCATGTATCGTTCGTTCGGTTTTCCCATTGCGACCTCTCTCGGCAGTACAAAGATCGACGCCTTTTGAGTGACGCAAGCGTTCTCACACCGCCCGCATCCGGTACAGGCCTCACTATGGACAACAGGGGCGCGCATTGAATGCTTGCCGGTGCGCTCGTTCCTTGTGTATTCAGCGGTAAGCGCTTTGTCGATAACAGGACAGGCCCGGTAGCAGGCATCACACTGGATACCGGAGTATGCTATACAGGTTTCCCGGTCTATTACGGCCAGTCCCATCTTTGCCATATTGATGTTAAGCTCCAGCAGGCCGTCTGCGTTCTTTTCACTTACCAGGTCTCTGTTGAGCGAACCTGAGGGACAGGCTGCTACACATGGGATGTCCCTGCACATGTAGCAGGGCGTTGTCCTGGGTGTGTAGAACGGTGTCCCTATCGGCTTGTTGTCTTCCGGCTTCGCAAGGGTCAATACATCATACGGGCATGCTTCAACACACATTCCGCATTTCATGCATGAAGTGAGGAAATCTTTTTCAGGCAGAGCGCCGGGAGGTCTCAGTATGAGCGGCGCTGATCTGCCTTCCTCAATAAATCCGCTCCACGCAAGCCCGCCTGTTGCAGCAAGTCCCAGTCCTTTAAAAGCCTTAAGCAGAAAGTCTCTTCGTTCAGGCATTGTTACCTCGTCTGTATCTTTCTTTTTATCCATCAGTTAACCCGCAATCCGCAACTTAATAATTAATGTCTATGCTTTATAAACCTTCACCGCGCATTTCTTAAAGTCTGTCTCTTTTGACATCGGACAGGTCGCATCAAGTGTGACCTTGTTGATGAGAACGCGTTCGTCAAACCATGGGACGAATATCAGACCTTTCGGGGGATTGTTCCTTCCCCTGGTATCGATCCTTGACTTGACCTTTCCTCTTCTTGATTCTATCCAGATAAGCTGGCCGTCCTTGAACCCGCCGGATGATGCATCTGCGGGATGCATGAAGCAGACAGCTTCGGGTGCCGCGCGGTAGAGTTCAGGAACGCGCATGGTCATTGTTCCGCTGTGCCAGTGCTCCAGGATACGGCCTGTGCAGAGCCATAACGGATAATCGCTGCTCGGGACCTCTGCTGCCTCGGCGTAATGTCTCAGGAATATCTTTGCCTTGTTCGGGAGCTTGAGCTTTCCTTTTTCTTTTATCGGGCCTTTCAGGTCTCCCTGACCGATCTCTTTCAGTGCCTTGCCGTAAAAGGCGAACTTCCCGCTGCCGGCCTTTCTTGCATACGGGTCGTAGTCGGCATTGAATCTCCACGGTGTTTCTTTTCCGTCCACTACAGGCCATCTCAGGCCCCTGACCTTATGGTATGTGTCGAAGTCAGCAAGGTCATGCCCGTTGCCGATCCCGAACCTTCTGTATTCCTCCCAGAGGTATTTCTGTATAAAGAAGCCGTAGCCCTTAAAGCCTTCAACATCCCTCTTGTCTCCTCCTGCCTCAGAGTTCATGAAACCTTCTCCAACAGGGTCAGGCCATGCATATGACCTTGCCTCTTTATTTGCATACAGAACATCATACAGCGTGTCACTATCCTTGTAGCCCATTGCCCTGGCCCCTGCCATGACATCCGGGAGGGTGACCTTGTCATTGATCTTGTGTGACTTCCAGACCTCTGCCAGTGTAAATCTCTTTGAGAACTCCACCATCTGCCATGTGTCTGACATAGAGTTGCCTACCGGTGTGACCTGCTGTCTCCAGTGTTGGGTCCTGCGCTCGGCATTTCCGTACGCGCCCCATTTTTCGAATATCATAGCAGTTGGAAGAATAAGGTCCGCTACCTTTGCGGAGATGCCGGGATATACCTCGGAGACAACAATGAAGTTGTCCATTTCCCTGGCCGCCTTTATCCAGTGGTTCATGTTGGCCGAGTTCTGCCAGGGGTTATTAACCTGTACCCATGTCCACTTTATCTTGCCGTCCTCAAGGTCGCGCATGATCTTTGTATAGTGTGAACCGACCACAGGGTTCAGGGTGCCTGAAGGCAGTTTCCATAACTTTTCCGAGATCTCCCTGTGCTTTGGATTTGCAACGACCATGTCCGACGGCAGTCTGTGTGCGAAGGTGCCGACCTCTCGTGCGGTGCCGCAGGCGCTCGGCTGGCCTGTAAGGCTGAACGGGCTGTTGCCGGGCTCCGCTATCTTCCCCAGAAGCAGATGCACCATGTATATCTGCTCATTGACCCATGACCCTCTGACATGCTGGTTAAAGCCCATGGTCCAGAAGCTTGAGACCTTTCTGTCTTTGGCGGCATAATAATCAACAAGTTTTTTAAGCTTGCTTTTAAATGAAGTGAGTGATTCATCAGGGTCGCCCTTTGCAAGTTTTGCCACAAAGTCGAGGGTGTAGGGTTCAAGCCCTTTTTTGAAATCATCGAAGCTGATGGCCCAGTGTTTTACAGGTTTCTTGGCGTTCTTCATTTTCAGGGTGGAGCCGGCCTTGATGCCAAGAGAGCTCCATGACTGGGCCTCTTCCTTTGTTACTATTTTGGATGCTTCGCGGGCAGCTGTATCGAGCTCACTTTTCCTGTATTTTGGATGAGTAATATTTGAACGCATACCATAGCCGATATCAACAGGGCCTGTTGCGAATACGCAGTTATCATTAACAAAGTCCCAGTTAATGGCCTCCGGTCTGTTAAAGACTATTTCCCTTGCAATGTAGTTTAAAAGCGCGAGATCCGAGTTAGGCTTGATGATGATCTCAATGTCGGAGAGATTCGAGCATCTGTTTGCAAATGTTGAAATGTTGATCAGTTTTACCCAGTCAGGTCTGCTCAGTTTTCTGTCAGTGACCTTTGACCAGAGCACAGGGTGCATCTCAGCCATATTCGCGCCCCACAGCACGATAGAGTCAGCATAATGCATGTCATCATAATTGCCTGCAGGTTCATCTATGCCGAAGGTCTGGATAAATCCAACCACAGCGCTTGCCATGCAGTGACGGGCATTCGGGTCTATATTGTTACTCCTGAAACCGCCTTTTATAAGTTTGACAGCGGCAACACCTTCCTGGATCGTATACTGGCCTGAGCCGAAGATCGAAACTCCATTGGGGCCCAGTTCATTGTAATATTTCTTGAATTGCTTCGACATTACGTCAAAGGCCTTCTCCCATGTTACGGGTTTGAATTTACCGTTTTTATCAAACTCGCCCGCAGCATTTACCCTTAACAGCGGTTCTGTCAGCCTGTCAGCTCCGTACATGATCTTTGCATTGAAATACCCCTTGATGCAGTTCAGCCCCATGTTTACCGGGGCCTGCGGGTCACCCTTTACCGCAACGATCATATCATTTTTAGTAGCGATCATTATGCCGCACCCGGTGCCGCAGAACCTGCATACCGCCTTGTCCCAGCGCCAGTTTGCCTCGGTCTCCTTTGCTGCAGCCTTAAGGTCGTCCGGCACTGCCATGCCTATGGCTGTTGCAGCGCTTACAGCGGCTGTTGTCCTGAGAAAGTCCCTTCTTGATACTTTCATGATATGCCTCCCTGTTTTATATGTTTGAAAATCTTATTTATTTGAAGTGAGCAGAAAAGGTTCGTTAGAGTCTGTAATGGATTGAACGGGCAGGTTTGTTGGATATTGCCAGTATGCATGATCAGCCCCTTAAAATTTTGTGAAATATATATTGTCTACTAAAAATATATCAGTTTACTCTGTAAATGTGCTGTTAAATCATGTAAAGAAAATGTAAATTTTCGCACAAGAACCAGTTTGATCATGATACCTATTTCAAATTATATTACATTTCCGGGTGGTTGGATAGATGCTTTGTTTGAAATATTTCAGAAGAGATATCTCTGTAATGATAAGATGCAGTGCTGTTAATATATTTGACTTAGTACTGCGGTAGTAATTAAAATTTTCATAAGGGACATGGTAAATATTTAAGAGGCCACTGAACGACTGTTATGAAAACATTGAAGCTGTTACTAAAAAAATTCAGGGCGCTGAAGATCAGTCTCAGCCACAAGTTCATAATCGGTGTAACGATCACACTGATTATAGCCATGGGTGGATCCATCTATATGATAAATGCCAATCACGAAAGGCTTGTGATGGAACAGGTGGACATGCAGGCCAGGGCATTGTTCAGGCAGATAGTCATAACGAGAAAGTGGGTGTCTGACCATGGCGGTGTATTTGTGGAGGAGCTGCCCTGGAATAAGGTGAGCCCGTATCTTAAAGATCCTGAGATAATGGACCGTCAGGGGAAAAAGTATCTTAAGGAAAGCCCTGCAATGGTCACAAAAGAACTTTCAAAGTATGCGAAGGAAGAGGGTCTTTACTGGTTCAATATTACAAGCCTGAAACTGATCAATCCTGAAAATGCCCCTGACAGTTTCGAGACCGAGGCATTGAAAAAATTCGAGGCCGGTGAGGCAACAGAGTATTACCGGACAGAGAAGATCGAAGGATCATATTACTACAGGTACACCGCCCCCCTGTACATTGAAGAGTCATGTCTCAAGTGTCATTCGTCCCAGGGCTATATGATAGGGGATGTCCGGGGAGCTATCAGCGTTACTGTGCCGATGGACAATGCGATGAAGATGATAAATGCTGAAAAAAGGGACATGATGGCGGCAAGCGCTGTCTCTGTAAGTCTTCTCATTTTGATCCTCTACATAATGATGAAGGAGCTTGTCCTGAGGCCTGTTCATGATCTGAAACTGTCGATGAAGAACTTTTCCAGGGGCAGTAAGCAAGAGAGAATGATAATGAAGACCGGAGACGAACTTGAGGACCTGAGCAGGTCTTTTGTTGAAATGTCGGATTCGATAACAGAGTATCATACCGGCCTTGAAGAAAAGGTGAAGAGCGCGACAAACGGTCTTGAGAATGCAAATGCCAGACTAACTGACCTGAATGAAAAAAAATCGGATTTTATCGCCAAAATATCACATGAGTTGAGGACACCCATGACCTCAATAAAAGGAGCAATGGATTATATATCAACAAAGTTCTCCAAGATGAACAGCCGGGAAGACGAGATAGCCGATCTCGTAGAGTTTCTTGATGTCATCAGGAATAATGCCGACAGGCTGATAAGGCTCGTTAATGACACGCTTAACCTGGAGCGTATAGAGTCCGGGGCGTTAGATCTTCATATGACCGGAATTGATATTGTCGCGCTTGTCAAGGATGTCCTGATAAGTTTCCAGTCTGTAACGAGTGAGAGAAAGATAATCTTTAATATTAATTCCCCGAATAATGTACGCCTTGATGCGGATGAAGACATGATCAGGCAGGTGCTTATTAACCTTATATCAAATGCGATAAACTACAGCCCTGACAATTCGGATATCGGGATAAAAATATCCGCGGCAGGCGACAGTGTCGAGATGGTGATAAGTGATGAAGGACCGGGAATACCGCTGGAAGATCATGAGAAAATCTTTGACAAGTTCTATACTATCAGTAAGAGGCAGGGAACGGGGCTCGGCCTTGCGATATGCAAGGGTATCTTGGATGCCCACCATGGACAGATAAGCGTAATAAAGGATGTTGAAAAGGGCAGTTCAATAAAGATAGTTTTACCAAAGAACAGGAAAGAAGTTCAATGACCGGACGGATACTGGCCGTAGATGATGACAGGGACATATTGAAAGTGCTTAAGGCGAACCTTGAGCTGCATGGTTATGAGGTTGATACAGCTGACAGGTGGGAAAAGGCGGAGGCAATCCTTGCTGATGTCCAGCCTGACCTTCTTCTTCTTGATGTTATGCTTCCTGACGGGGACGGTATGGAGATATGCCGTGAGCTTAGAAAGGACATGCCTGAACTGCCGGTTATCATGCTTACTGCAAAAGACAAGGTCTCGGACAAGGTCATAGGGCTTGAAAGCGGAGCTGATGATTATGTGGTCAAGCCCTTTGAGACAATTGAACTTGTGGCAAGGATAAAGGCATGTCTGCGCAGATCGATGATACAGGTAAATGAACCGGAGGCGGCTGTTATAGGCAATATCCGGATCGATTATAAAAAACATATTGTCACTGTTGCAGGTAAACAGATCGAGCTGACCCCGAAAGAGTACAATCTGCTATGCTTTTTTATCCAGTATAAAGGTGAGGTTGTCAGCAGGGAGAAGATCAGGAAAAGTGTATGGAAGGATTCCAAAATATATTCCTGGAGCCGTGTCATTGATGTACATATCCAGCATTTAAGACAGAAGATAGAGAAGGACCCTGCAAAACCAAAGTACATAATTACTGTATCCGGAGCCGGATACAGGTTTGCTGACTGACCTGTCAGTCAGCAAACAATAGGTCCTATACGACCTATTGGACCTATCCTATAAGTCTTATCCGACCTATCCGACCTATCCGACCTATCCGACCTATAAATTAACAGAATCTTTACAAATGTTAACAGCACATTTACAGATTCACCTGTTACTCTGTAACTATACTGAACTAAGATTTTCAGTGTCCTGAGATTATTGGTCTGGAGGCGGTCAAATGGTTATTTCAGCATTGCTGGTAAATATGGTTCCGGATAAGATGGAGAAGGTAAAGACTGAGCTGTTAACTGTTGACGGGCTTAAAATCAACAGCATAATTGATGATTACAAGATAGTTGTTGTGCTTGAATCAGAAAATGTTGAGGACGAGGTTGAGATATCAAAATATATATCAAAAATAGACGGGGTCCTCGGTATTAATCTGGCATATCATCATTTTGATGATGAGGAAGAGTGAAGTGTACAGATGAATTATCCGGAATATATTTTGTCAGAGGTTGCAAAAAAAATGTCATGTGATAACCTTTTAAATTATAACCTTTCCCGATTCGCGATGGAGAGAAAAATAGCTCGTTTCAGAATGATAGTTTTTGGACTTTGACTGGTAATAAGATGAAATGAAAGGAGGTTCAGACATCAAATCAACGGGGGTAGTAATAATTTGAATTACCGTACTTATTTTAAACAGGAGGTAAAAAAATGAAGAAGCTTTTTTGTCTGGCGGTCATGGCATGTTTTGTTCTGGTAGGAACAACTGTGTTTGCTGCCAAAACAATGAGTATCCCGATAGAGATGTCAAAGGAAACCGGGGAATGTATTGATTGCCACAAAGAGATGAATGTTAACATTTACCAGCAGTGGGGTAATAGTAAACACTTCAGGGCAAATGTCGGCTGTTATGAATGTCATGAAGCAAAGAAGGGCGAGAAGGATGCTTTTAAGCATGAAGGTAAATACATATCAGTAATTGTATCTCCTCAGGATTGTTCAAAATGTCATGAAAAAGAGGTTGATGAGTTTGTTAACTCTCATCATGCAAAGGCCGGAAGGATCATGGGCTCTCTTGATAATATACTTGCAGAGGTAGTCGAGGGAAACATGGGAATGAAGACAGAAGCGTTCCCGGATGGTGTTTCAGCTGCTGCTGTTAACGGCTGCTGGCAGTGCCACGGTTCTATAGTCAAGGTCAATAAGGACGGCAGTCTTGATCCTGCTACATGGCCGAATTCAGGTATGGGACGTGTTAACCCGGACGGCAGTGAAGGAAGCTGCAGTGCTTGTCATCAGCGTCATGAATTTTCCGTTGCCCAGGCTCGTCAGCCTGAGAACTGCGGTAAGTGCCATATGGGTCCTGACCATCCGCAGATAGAGATCTATAATGAATCAAAACATGGCATCAACTATTATGCCAACAAGGACAAGATGAATCTTGAATCTGAGAAGTGGATAGTTGGTGAAGACTATTTTACAGCACCAACATGCGCGACATGTCATATGTCTGCAACAAGCGATATGCCTGTCACACATAACATTGGTCTGCGTATAAAATGGAACAACCGTCCTCCGCGCACAATACAGGCGCATGAGACAGACAAGAAGTGGGGTTTGGAATCAGCCAAGATAACCGGTGATATGCGCAGGGCGAACATGATCAAGGTCTGTGTCAATTGTCACAATGATAACTTTATTGATGCATTCTACATTCAGTATGAAGCACAGCTTAAGCTCTATGACCAGAAATGGGCTGAGCCCGGTGGAAGACTGTACAAGAAGGCCTCTGAGGTACTTAAGGCGATCAAGGGCAAAGAGTACGCCAAGTTCTCTCAGATGATCGACTACACATGGTTCGAGCTGTGGCACCATGAAGGAAGGCGTGTACGTCACGCGGCCTCAATGCAGGCGCCTGACTATGTACAGTGGCACGGCAACTACGACCTTGCCAAGCACTGGTACGGAAAATATGTGCCTGAGCTGAAAGAGGTCATTGAGCAGGGCAAACACAAAGGCGGAAAGGCTGCGAAGCTTGCCGGTGAACTCGAGAAGATGCTGGCGCAGATCACGAACAATGACGACCATAAGTGGTCCATTGGTAAAGAAGATCCAAAGGCAAAGGCAGAACGTGCAAAACGTGGTGAAGCGTTCAAGAAACGTTACAAATAGCGGTAACAAAGCAGAGTTGTAACTACTAAGCTCCTATGGCGGGGAGGCTGTTTTCAAAAAGCCTTCCCGCTTCCCCCCCCATGTGACAGATGAATTCCAAATGACAAAATACAAATAACAGATAAACTCTAAATACCAAATTTCCTAAACCCGGTGCCGCGTGTTCGGGTCGCGCAGTGGGCGATGTTTTTTTATCATGGCATATAATATTTCAATCGTAGGGGCAGACCTACGTGTCTGCCCAGGCACGTGCAAGCATGACACGGGTATTGCGGGGCCGTATCCCCCGTAGGGGCAGACCTACGTGTCTGCCCAGGCACGTGCAAGCGTGACACGGGTATTGCGGGCCCGAATCCCCCCGTAGGGGCAGACCT
>CBFDEG010000082.1:0-11618 GCA_965603765.1 uncultured bacterium
TACACTAACCTCACAATTGGCAGTAGCCGCCTCTTTCAGATTAGCGCGTGCCTTTGTGACCATCTCAGGCACAAGGTCAATACCATGTATTCTGCCATTACTGCCTGCCATTTTTGAGGCAACAAGAAGATCGATCCCTGCGCCGCAGCCGACATCAAGCACCCTGTCACCGGGATCAATATCTCCAAGGCTGAACGGGTTGCCGACACCGCAGAACGACTCAACAGCATTCAGCGGCAGGCTGTCAATAACAGAAACATCATAACCGAGCTTTAAAAGCGCTTCCCTGCCTGTCGGATATTTGAACCTGTCCTTAACAGAGCATGATATCTCACTGTAACGTCCCGCGACCTTCGCGTGAATCTCTTCTGAGCTGAGCTTACGTACCATTTTTTATTTTACAACAATAGGTCCAATAAGACCTATAGGCCCTATTTCCCAGCTTTTATTCTTTCACCCATAGCCTCTAGCCCCTTACCTCTTGCCCGTCTTTATACTTTCACGCTAATATATTCGATGGTTCTCAACTACATCTGGACAGGATTTTTCCTAACAGCATTTATTACCGGCATCATAAAGCTTGTTGTTTTTCATGATACAGAAGTATTCACACAGATAATGAATGCAACGTTCGAGTACGCAAAGACTGGGTTCGATATATCCCTCGGACTCACAGGTGTGCTTACTGTATGGATGGGGCTGATGAAAATAGGGGAAAAAGGCGGTGTCGTAAAATTGTTCTCAAGGGCCGCATGGCCTTTCTTTCACCGGCTCTTCCCTGAACTTGAAAAGGACCATCCCGCTATCGGCTCCATGATGATGAACATCTCGGCGAACATGCTCGGGCTGGACAACGCCGCAACCCCTCTCGGGTTAAAGGCCATGAAGGAGATGCAGAAGACGAACGCTGACAAGAATACCGCATCAAACTCCATGATAATGTTCCTGGTACTCAACACATCAGGCCTGACCCTTATCCCGGTCACTATCATGGTATACCGTTATCAGCTCGGGGCCGTTAATCCGGCAGACATTTTTATCCCCATTCTGCTTGCTACATTCTTTTCGACAATGGCCGGACTGATAAGCGTTGCAGCGTTCCAGAAAATAAATCTATTTGACAGGGTAATACTTTCCTGGCTTGGAGGATTCACTGCCGTTATATGTATGATCATATTCCTTCTTTCGAGAATGAGCCGTGAAGAAATTCAGGTCGTCTCAACGGTCACGGCAAATCTGGTGCTCTTTTCAGTCATTACATCTTTTATACTGCTTGCAACAATAAAAAAGGTTAATGTGTACGAATCATTTATAGAGGGTGCAAAGGACGGATTTCATGTTGCTGTCAGGATAATCCCCTATCTCATAGCAATTCTCGTTGCAGTAGGGGTCTTCAGGGCATCGGGTGCGATGGACATGCTGGTGGAACTTGTACAGAAAACGCTTACTGCCTTCAATATTAATTCAGACTTCACAGCTGCCCTCCCCACAGCATTAATGAAACCCCTAAGCGGAAGCGGAGCGAGAGGGATGATGGTGGATGCAATGAACACATACGGTGCGGATTCTTTTACAGGCAGGGTTGCATCAGTTGTGCAAGGCTCAACAGACACGACCTTTTATATAATCGCCGTATATTTCGGATCCGTTGGTATACGCAATACCCGTTATGCTGTAACATGCGGCCTCATAGCTGACCTGACGGGAATAACTGCATCTATATTAATGGCTTATCTTTTTTTCCATTAATCCCTTAATAAGGCCTATAAAATCTATAGGACATATGTCTTTTTCATTGCCGTCCTTATTAATGGCTGATATACTGAAGACAATGGACTACCCAAATGAACAATAGCCGAATTCACACAAGAGGCCTGACCTCTATTATTGCCCTGACATCCTTCCTGATAATGACCGTCACAGGCATAGTCCTTTATTTTGCACCCCAGGGCAGAGTAGCTTACTGGACGCACTGGCAGTTCACATGGCTTTCAAAGACGGACTGGATAAACATTCATATCGTATCAAGTATTGTCTTTGCCATTGCGGGCTTTTTTCACTTCTACTTCAACTGGACACCGCTAATGAACTATCTCTCAGGAAAACTTGCAGGAACCCTTAAGTACAAAACCGAACTGATAATATCCTCAGCACTTTCAATACTCATGATAACAGGCTCAATATATCTCTTCCCCCCATTTAATTATGTAATAGAGCTGGGCTCGTACCTGAAGGGATCATGGGTAAATAATGAGGACTACGAACCCCCTTTCGGCCATGCTGAACAGGCCTCACTCAGGACGATCGCAAAGAGGATGGATATAGACCTTAACAAAGCGATGGAGGAACTCCGGTCAAATGGGATAGAGTTCAACTCTGAAAAAGAGAGCCTGGAAGAAATTGCGCTATCAAATAATATAACGCCCATGGATGTTTATGCGGTAATAAAAAAGCACGGGAAAAAGATCGCATCAGATAAAAGCATTATATTCACTCCCGAGCTAATTGAAGACAAATTCAGTGGAAGAGGAATTGGCAGAAGGACACTCTCATGGATCATCCAGGATACAGGTATAACAGCCGGCACTGCCATACAGAGGCTTACCAAAAATAATATAAAGGCATCCAGCAATGATACCCTTAAACAGATAGCAGCAAGGCATAATACTGAACCTATGGAGATCCTCAAAGTGATCCTTATCAAAAACCACAAGCCCGGACAACAGCACAATTAATGATGAAAACTGAAGCATTTCATTAATAACTTTACCCTAACCCTGACTGAACCTCAGGGTGATCTCCGCTACTCTTTTGCCATACAGCTCTGCTGTCTCAATATCACCCTTTGAAGGTGCATCAGGAGGCTTCACCTGAAAGCTTGCTGACATAGGGCCAATGAACGAGCCGACCCTGTTATGGGTCTCAGGACCGGGGCCTTCTATTTTATTCATTGCGTCCGGATCGTTCTGTGACGAGAACATACCTGTCCCGACCCATATCATTGCGTGCTGCATTGCAAAGATCACCAGGCCCTGAAGCGTATTTAATTTATCACCCGAAAAAGAACTTGAATTTGAAAACCCTCCGGCGATCTTGTCCTTCCATGCAGCTGCAAACCACTTTTTTACAGAGGCCTCCATGAACTTTTTCATCTCCGCTGATATATTGCCCATATAAGTAGCAGTTCCAAAAATGATGGCATCAGCGCTGTCAAGTTCATCCATACGTTCAATGGCCTCAGCAGCAGTCATTATATAAGCATCTATCCCGTCAACAGATGATGCGCCCCTCTCAACAGCCTCAGCCTGAAGTTTTGTATGTCCATACATACTGTGATAAACAACGACAAGCTTTCCCATAATAAGATCCTCCGATTTTTGTGTTATTGCGCCATCTGCCGGTAAATGTCTAAATTCTATCACCAATTCACTAAATGTACAGCCCTTCGTTGTCAGGTCTTCAGACACTGTACATTCCACTCTTTATTTTTCAATGAATAACACTTATAATTCTCTTACCGGTCATGATATACGATAAAATAGAAAACCTTAAGATCTATCAGAATACTCATGAACACTTCATCGATGTCCTGCGTTTCATGAACTCCGAACCTGTCTCAACACTTCCGGACGGGAAATATGACATTAACGACCAGGGCTCTTTTGCAATAATCGAGACCTATGAAACAAAAGATGTCGCTGACTGCTTCATTGAATGTCACCGCAAATATATTGATGTGCAGGTTGTTATTGAGGGAATTGAAAATGTAGGCGTCTGCCACAGGTCCGCATGCGATGAAGATGAGTATAATGAAGAAAAGGATTTTCAGAAATTAACAGGGGATGCGGAAATGCTCACATTAGGCGCAGGGAGCTTCATGGTATTTTATCCTGATGACGGGCATATGCCCAAAGTCAGATACCGGGATAATTCAGACACTGTAAAAAAGATTGTTTTTAAAGTTCCCTTATATGTATAACTATAAGACAAAAGAGAGACTGCCGGTCTGAAGTAGATACCGATGCTGCGAATATGACTAAAGACCTGCTTATGAAAAGAACAGCATCTTTCGGAAAATATTAAAAAAAGCAGGCCATAATTACAATAAAATAGAGTCATCTTCCAGCCGGCTTCTTTGGACAATCGTGCTTTTGCAACGTCCATGATCTGACACCATTTACTGCGTGACATTTTGCCTTTAGATGGCTCTATCAGTATTATGCGATTCGCCGGGTGGTTAAATCCATGAGCTTTTTTCTTTTGTGGGGGCTTCGACAGATGCTTAAGGCAATTTCACCTTGACGTCGGGGAACCGCTCAACCGCATCCAACTCCCGCTCCCTTACCCGATTAGCTTGGTTCTCAGGCTTAATTACACCCGGGAGTCGCTCACTTATCTTCTCTCTCTATATATATTATACCTCTTTTTCAAGCGATAGGAAAGACCCGTTATCCGGCATTATCCTTAATAAAGGTCCCGTTATTATACTCATCAAAAGCAGTTCTCACCTCTTCCTGAAAATTCATGACAATGGGGCCCTGCCAGGCTACAGGTTCTTTGATCGGTTTGCCTGAGATCAAAAGGAACCGTACCGGGATGTCAGCTGTCAAAACATGTACTTCATCACCATCATCATAGAGAACAAGCCTTTCATTACCGATCAGGTCCTCCCTCCTGAAATCGTTATCACCTTCAACCTTATAAACATGTGAGGCGCGCGTTTCATCGAAAAAACCCTCACCCTCTATCACATATGCAAATACAGTATTACCTTCCTGTGCCCTGTGAGTGAAAATTGAATTGGGCTGTATAGTAACATCGAGATACTCAGGCTCTGTGACAATGTCTTTCACCGGTCCCTCAGTGTCACCGATATTTCCGCATATGACCCTGACCTTTGTACCGTTTTCATAAATTATCTCAGGGATGTCAACAGATCTCACTTCCCGGTACCTGGGGGACATCATTTTATGGGAAGCAGGCAGATTGGCCCATAGCTGAAATCCCCACATCCTGCCACCTGCATCACCCTTCGGCATTTCCTGATGAATTATGCCGCTGCCGGCTGTCATCCACTGAACATCTCCGGCACGGATCGTCCCTTTGTTCCCCATGCTGTCGCCATGTTCCACTTCTCCGGCCAGCATATACGTGATAGTCTCAATGCCCCTGTGCGGATGCCAGGGAAAGCCCTTTAAGTATTCATCAGGATCATCGGAACGGAAATCATCGAGCATAAGAAAAGGATCCAGCTGCGGGACCTCGTAATATCCAAAGGCCCTCTTTAAATGAACGCCCGCCCCTTCAGTTGCCGGCTCGCTTTTTAATACCTTCCTGATACCCCGCACCCGACTCACATATTTACTATTTGAAATAGTACGACCCATAAAAAACCTCCTTACCCCTTAAAACATATTTCTCTGTTTCTGGTTCATTTATACCACTGCATAAACCTGACCTCAATGCCCTTGTCCACACTGACCAGGCGTTTAAATCTGTTAATATCACTGAACATGTTATTCCCTCTGTAATGATAGGGGATAACGACCTTCGGTCTGAACTCGAGCACAGCGGAAGCTGCCTGGTCAACTGTCATCGTATAAGGAAGGTTCATACAGACAAAGGCATAATCAATATTTTCAAGACCTCTCATCTCTTTGATATCCTCAGAATCACCCGATATATAGACCCTCTTGCTGTTAAGCGTCAGCACATATCCATTCCCCCTGCCCTTTTCATGGTACTGACGTCTCTCTTTTGTCAGGTTATACATCGGGACGGCCTCAACATGTACCTTACCGTACATTCTGCTCTCCCCGTTATTTAGGACCGCACCACCGGCAAGTATTTCAATAGCGGCCTTAGGACCTACGATAACGGTCTTTTCATGTTTCAGGTAGTTGATCATCTCCGGAGACAGGTGGTCCTGATGAATATCAGTGAGGAGGATGATATCAGGTTCAGGGAATCTATTAAATAATTCTTTGTCCCCCACTGGGTCCAGATAAATGGTAGTATCCTCTGTCTGGATGACCATCGTTGAATGCTCTACAGGATGAAAAATTATCCTGTCTCTGTCATCATTCATCGCAAAAGCGGGGATCATAAAAATAAGTATTATTGAAATCGCCGAAATATATCTAATATATGCTGTCATAATCTTTTCCCTTATTATCAAATCCAGATCATCTCAGAACGTATTTTCATATAATATTATCTCACCCTTTAGCCCCGGTGACAACTGTTCAAAACAGCGGAATTCAGAGCATGTCTTATCCGCTTTCTCTCACCACTCATTAGCCTGAAGACCCTTTTTATGATATAGATCATATACTGTAAAATTACCGGGAAGTACCATTAAAATATAGACAGTTCCTTTATTAAAAATAACTGGCCTGAAAAGAGTATGATAACATGATGAAAGTAGCTGATATCATTAACAAAAAGGGCGATCAAATATGGTCGATAGCCTCACACGAATCCGTCTATAAGGCCCTTGAAATAATGGCTGAAAAGGATATCGGGGCATTACTTGTTCTTGATGATGACAAGCTTGCAGGTATATTTTCAGAACGGGACTACTCCCGTAAGGTCATCCTGAAAGGGAAATCCTCCAGGGAAACCACTGTCGGGGAACTGATGACCTCCACAGTATACTCAATATATCCCGGAAAGAGTATCGAGGAGTGCATGGGACTCATGAATGCCACAGGCTGTCAGCATCTGCCTGTTATCGAGGATGATAAGGTGATCGGGGTTATCAGTCTTGGCGATGTTGTTAATGCGATCATATCCATACAGAAGATCGAGATATATGACCTGAAGACCTATATATCCTGCGGCGGATACTGCAGCGAATGGACAGCCTCTTAGACCTTATACAGAAAACAGCCTCGATCTTCATGGCATACCTCTTTTTTCACTGAAAAGCAGATAAACCCGAGATCAAGCAATATCTGAAAACCCATATTACCTTTTAATTCTGTTAGGTATCCTGTCATAATAACACTAAAGTCTAAAGGTAAACATGTCGATATATAGTCTATAAAAGGAGGGGTATTATGGTTTCATCTGTCAACAGCTCAGTATCAGCGATCCATGCTGCATCACAACAGCAGGCTGTTTCAGCGCACAATGTTGCCAACTCCAACACCGACGGATACAAAAGAGCAGTTGCCACTACCGAGGAAGATGCAAATGGTGGTGTAAATGTATCTATCCGAAAAGACCAGACACCTGCACCTGTTTATCAAAGACGCGGGAAAGAAGTTGAATCTTCAAATGTAGATCTGGCCAGGGAAACAGCGGATCAGGTACATGCAAAGGCGCTGTTCGAAGCGAACGTTGCATCTCTCAAATCATATGAGGAAACACAGAAAACTATCGTTGATATGGTAGTAGAATAAAAAACCGGGGCAGTACATTTTATACAATGTATTGACCTTCAATTAAAATGGCCAGAACTTACTGACCTTTCTTTTGTCTACCCCCTTGAAGTCACCTGCCTTTAAAAGCTCTATGAAATTATCATAAGTGACCTTGTCAGAAAACTCGGTATAGCATGTCCCTGTTTCCTCAGGTGAGTGTGAGTCTGAACCTCCAGTGTAGGGTATCCTCATTTTTGCAGCTGTCTCTACGGCCCTTTTGTTCTGTGAGTAGTGTGAGTAGCCATTATGGCCCTCAAGCGCGCAAATGCCCTCAAGCAGATTTACAAGCTCACCCACGCTGTTGGCTCCCCTGAACGGGTGCGTTGGTATAACGACCCCGCCCTTTTCATTGACCAGAGGGATTATGTCTACAATGGACGCATTTTTAATGGAAAGACTGTCTGTGTTGACACCAAAGACAAGACAGTGACCTTCCTCCGCAGAAAACTCCACACCTCTGAATATCATTATCTTATCACTGTATTTTTCACGCAGGCCTTCCGCGAATTCTGATGCACCATAAGAATAATGCTCGGTAAAAGCTATACCATGGAGGCCCATTTTTATGGCATGAAGAACAGCCTCCTCCGGCTCAGAGCTGTTATCACCGCTATGCTTTGTATGTACATGGAGATCGACCTTAAATTTCATATATTTATCATACATGATAACTAATAATAGGACAGATAGGTCTTATAGGACCTATTGCTGTATAATATACAGCTCATGAGAAGACCACAGAAAATAAAACCGGCTATATCCCCTTACATAACCCCTGAAGGGCATCAAAAACTGAGCAAAGAACTGAATTTTCTCTGGAAGACAAAACGCCCTCAGGTGATAAAGGCCGTTGCTGAGGCCGCGGCCATGGGCGACCGTTCGGAAAATGCGGAATATATCTACGGAAAGAAACAGTTAAGGGAGATAGACTCACGCATGCGTTTCCTCCAGAGAAGATTGAATGAGGTTAAAGTCGTAGACAGAAAACCGGCTGATACCTCAAAGGTCTTTTTCAGCGCATGGGTCGGGATAGAGGATGAGGAAGGCAATGAATATACATACCGTATTGTCGGGCCTGATGAAATAAACCCTGCTAAAAATTACATCAGCATAGATTCCCCGATGGCAAAGGCCTTAACAGGTAAAAAAGAAGGAGATGAAATAGTTGTGAACAGGCCTGAAGGCACTTCTGATTTTGTCATAATATCTATACAATATTAATTAAAAGCGAACGGCAATTCGCCACTACTCAATAAAGGTAAACGGTTATAAATGTCACTAATAAATTTACAGAACATAAAGCTCGCATTTGGCGGGCCTGAACTATTCTCAGGCATCTCCCTCCAGATAAACAGAGGTGAGCGAGTATGCCTTGTCGGCAGGAACGGGACAGGCAAATCCACTCTCTTGAAAATCATTAACGGTGAAATAATTCCGGATTCCGGAGAGTTTATAAAACCACAGAATATACGAATAACATCACTTCCACAGGAAGTCCCGCAGAACCTTGAAGGAAGCGTATTTGAATTTGTCCTTAGCGGACTCGGCAATATTGTCTCACTTCTGTCTCAGTACAATGATATAAGTAACCGCCTCTCAACTGAACATGGCAGTGATATAATGGCAAAATTCGAAAAAATTCAGCATGACATAGAATCAGCGGATGGCTGGCAGATACAACAGCAGGTTGATACCATACTCACGCGCCTCGGGCTCGACCCGGATGCGGCAGTTGCAGACCTTTCCGGGGGGTATAAAAGAAAAGTTCTCCTGGCAAAGGCGCTCGTGAACAAACCCGACCTGCTCCTTCTTGATGAACCTACGAACCATCTTGATATTGAATCAATAAACTGGCTTGAGGAGTTTCTTAAAGAATTCAGCGGATCCATATTGTTTATAACTCATGACCGTGCATTCCTCAGGAACCTCGCAACACGTATCATAGAGCTTGACAGGGGCCTCATAACTGACTGGCCGGGTGATTATCAGGCATTTCTAAGAAACAGAGAAGCGCTTTTAAATGCTGAGACAACACAAAACGCCCTGTTCGATAAAAAACTGGCCCAGGAGGAAAAGTGGATAAGGCAGGGCATAAAGGCCCGGAGGACGCGCAATGAAGGCCGGGTAACAGCATTGGAAAAAATGCGCAATGAACGCCAGGCAAGGCGTGAACAGACAGGAAGCGCTACAATGTCTGTAAATATTGCTGAAAGATCAGGAAAACGCGTTATTGAAGCAGAAAACATACAACACAGCTATAATGACCGGCCATTGATCAACGATCTTTCAACAACGATACTCAGAGGTGACAAGATCGGCATAATCGGCCCGAACGGTTCAGGCAAGACAACGCTGCTCAAAATACTGCTCGGCACAATGAAACCGGATAGCGGAACAGTACGTATCGGAACAAAACTTGAAGCCATATATTTTGACCAGCACCGCATGCAGCTGGATGATAATAAGTCGGTCATGGATAATGTGGCTGACGGGAACAGTCATGTTACGGTCAACGGAAGACCAAGACACTTAATAAGCTATCTTACAGACTTTCTTTTCCCTCCTGAACAGTCCAGGTCACCTGTAAGCGCACTCTCCGGGGGAGAACGAAACCGCCTTCTTCTTGCAAAGCTTTTCACAAAGCCCTCAAACATGCTGGTTATGGATGAGCCGACAAATGACCTTGACACAGATACACTTGAACTCCTTGAAGAACTGCTGATGGAATACAAAGGCACACTCCTGATTGTCAGCCATGACAGGGAATTTCTCAATAACATTGTTACAAGCACTATAGTGTTCGAAGGAAACGGCAGGGTCAATGAATATGTCGGAGGCTATGACGACTGGCTCCGTCAACGAACCGGCCCGGAGCCGGTAAATCAAACAAAGAGCTCAAAACGCAAAAAGAACCTGCCCAAACAGGAACGCCCGAGAAAGCTTTCATTTAAGGAAAACCAGGAACTCGAAGCACTGCCCGGCATAATAGACTCTCTCGAATCAGAAAGAGAAAGCCTGTATAAGGTCATGGCTGATCCTGATTTTTACAAAGACGACGGAGACAGGGTATCAGAATCAAAAGCAAGGATCGAAGAACTCGAAAAAGAGATGGCCAAAGCCTACACCCGGTGGGAAGTCCTTGAGGCTATCAGAAAAGAGACAGAAGAAATGCAGGGGTAATTCATGAATTACCCCTGCCCACTATAGATTCTATATTCTTTTCTGAAAATCTGTTTCCGGCCATAACCCCTTTTCAGACAGGGCGTTAATGATGTTCTTTCTGCTTATCACACCAATCAGTTTTTTTCCCTGTACTACAGGAAGAATCGAAATATGCTCGGAATACATCTTATCAACAACATCATCGATAGATGTATCAGGGCTTACTGTCACCGGCGCTCTGCAGACATTTCCATGATGTTCCGCATGTCCGCAGTTCATCACTGTCTCTGCGCTGAACTCATGAATTGTTCGTCCTCCTCTTACCGCATCCAGAATATCAGAATCTGAAACAGTCCCGATAACTTCAAGGTTATCATTTACAACAGGCAGTGCGGGATAATTTGTCATCATTTTCGTGACAAGTTCCTCCCCTGCCATCTTTGCCCTTACACTGACCCTCGGGTGCATAATATCCTTCGCCTTTAATTCTGCCATTTCTACCTCCTTACGGGTGATCACACCCATTTAGTTTTTTGTTGGTCTTATAGATCAAGCTCATATAAGGCCTTGCCGATAAAAAAATCTCCCCAGCATATCCCTATGTCAGGAAGCGTTGATTTTAAAAACCAGTCTGCTGCAGGAGCAGCTTTCGAGGTCAATTCTGCAATACTGAAATGCGCCATCAATACTGTGCCGTAAATTACGATCAGACCATTTAAAAGATAGCCGTAAACAGCGGTTTTACGGTAAGCAAAAAGCAGCGTCACAACCACAACATCTATAAGGGGCAGTAGGAATGAGAGGAACATCGTACCGTCAAATCTTTTAAAATCAGGGCTTGACGCATCAGCCACCATAAAATTATGAATACGCAAGTGCAGCAGAAGCCCCGAGACAGCTATCAAAAAGAGCGCGATCAAAAGTATTTTTCTGATATTCGGCATGTCATTAGAAAGGGAACTTAACCAGATGTCCCAGATAAAATGTTAAACCCATTGCTATGATATGGAGCACCCACCAGCCGGGCTT
>CBFDEG010000083.1:0-11489 GCA_965603765.1 uncultured bacterium
GTTGATCTTGACCAGAAGATAGCCGGACTTGTAAATGAAGCCAGGAAAGGTGCCATTATAATTTTGAACAAGTGGGACCTTGTTGACAAGGAGAATGTATTACTTAAGGAAATGACGAACCGGATATACGACAAACTATGGTTCATGAAGCATGTACCGGTGCTGAGCATTTCCGCCTTGAGCAAGCAGAGGGTCACAAAGCTTTTTCCGCTTGTTGATGAGATAATCGCGGAAAGCTCCAGGAGGATAAGCACACATCAGCTGAATCTGTTTCTCAGGGACGCTGTTGCAGAGAAAGAGCCGCCATTATGTAAGAACAGAAGGGTCAAGATATACTACATAACACAGGTAAAGACCAAACCTCCCGGTTTTTTAATATTCACCAATAAAAAAGAAGGCATAAAGGACCAGTATATAAGGTTCCTGGAGGGCAGGCTCAGGGAGAGGTTCAAATTTACAGGGGTCCCTGTTGAGTTTTATGTCAGGCAGAGAGCGAAAAAATGACTAAATTACAAATTGCAAGCATCAAATAACAAATAAATCTCAAGCGCCAAACTTCAACTTGTAATCGATCGAAGGTTTGATCATTCTAATTTGGAGCGTATTTAAAATTTATTATCTGAATTGTTTAAAATGAAAAATGAATTTTTTTAGGATACTGGGGAGTAGTTTTACAGCATTTTTCAGGGATGAATGTTTTCATCTTGCTGCTTCCATTGCGTACTTTCTTATTGTGTCGCTTGTGCCTTTGAGCCTTTTGATGGTATCTCTTTTCGGTTATGTGCTCGGGGGCAATCAGGACCTTTACTATTTTCTCCTTTCAAAACTGGTCAATTTCTTTCCTGCTGTAACATCCGGGATCACCAGTGAGCTCAAAAACCTGATCACATATAAGGGGATAAGTCTTATAACATTTGTGATCTACGGATTCTTTGCCCTTCAGTTGTTCTATTCGCTTGAGCGCGCCATGGATGTGATATTCAAGGTCCAGAAGAAGAGGCACTTTCTGCTTTCAATGCTCTGGACGATCTTTATCATTACCCTTGTCATGCTGTTCTGGGTCATTTCATTTACCGTGAGTTCTGTGGCAGGGGTGTTCGGGCATTATGATATGAACATGTTCGGTATATCTGTTACATCCCAGGCCGGTATACTTTTGAAATATGTCGCTCCCTTTGTGCTTGTGCTCCTGACCTTTACGACAGTATTTAAAATAGTCCCTCATGTAAAGGTCCATACAAAACACGCGTTTGCGGGTGCTTTGCTGGTCACTGTTTTTTGGGAGCTCGCAAAACATCTTTTTACCTTTTCAGTAAGGAACCTTTCCTATATCGGCACCATATACGGCTCACTGACCACTTTCATTCTGTTTCTGCTCTGGATGTATTATCTGTCATGTATCATTTTACTGGGCGGGCAGTTTGTGAGCAGTCTGAGCGGGAGGCAATAATGCAGGAACTTGTCGGAAAAAAGGTCGAAGTAGACGCAATGGATGTTACATACCGCGGTGTCCTTGTTGAGATAGGCGAGACAGAGGTGCATCTCCAGTCAGATACAGGCTGGATAAGCATCCCGATGGACAGGGTGGTTAATATAAGGGCCGTGGAATAATATAAAGCTCTGAGTGACCTTTCGGCACGATACGCTCCTCAGTCGTTGAATAAATATTGAGCGGATAATAGCGATCCTGTTCATGCTCTGTTATGCAAACACTTTGGTTCTTATTCAGGTCTATAATCGCGATCCTTCCCGCCTGCAGCATGTTTGACACTATTAAAGTTTTCTTTGTACCAGCGTGCATGATGATGCTGCACATATTGACGGTCAACAAGGCCGGAGATCATCCCGGAGAGAGCGGTACGTGTATTCGGATTGAACATTGCCATGAAAATATGACCAAGGAATATCGGCGTTCCGATAATGGCTATGCTGAAGTGAGTAATCCAGGGTAATAGGGTGTTGCCTGTAATCCATGTCAGTATTCCGGTAAATATATAAGAGGGATAGATGAGCAGTAGTATTATAAAATTTAATTTTTCAAGTGCATTGAACTTGCCCTGTTCAGGAAGAGAGATTTTTTTATTGATAACCGATATCCCCCTGAGATATACCCACCTGAAGTCATCTTTATCCCATGCCAGGACCTGCCGCAGATTGTCCAGATAGACTCCGATGTCATGTCTATAAATCAATAGCACGATTAATGGGGTAATCAGAAGGACTATCCCTGATATCTGGTGGCTCAATGAGAAAACAGAGCGAAAAGGGCGGTCAGGCTGAGAATTATAAAAGATAATGAGGACCAGCGCGGTTGTATAGCAGACCATAAAAGGGACAGCTACTGCCCAGTGCATTATTCTTTCAGATTTCCTGAAGCGTAATATTTTCTGTGAAAGGTTTTTATTATCCATTTAAACAGGTCTATTGATCAACTGAACCGGAACTGTGCAATTATAAGAGGTGTCCTCATCCCTTAAGTATTAGTATACGTAATCCGATTGAAAGATTCAGTCTAATTATTCAGAGTATATATTTTATTCGGCTTGTTGGCGGCCGGGTATGGTGATTTACGGACTTCTTGAGAAAATCAGTCTCATAGTTTTTCGGTGCACAGGGGTTATTCATGAAAAAACAATTAATGATAGCTGCGATATCACTGTTTCTTTTGTTCACAGGCGGTCATAAATGTCTTGCTCAATGGATCTCTCCCGGGAACCTTGCAGGCGCGCACAAACATTTGGAAGGGTACAATAATTGCCTGACATGCCATGCGCTTGTTCAGGGAATAAATATCTCTGCGTGTGAAGGCTGCCATGAAAAATTAATGAAACGGATCAGAGAGAGTAAAGGTTTTCATGCCAGTGTCAAGGGTGACTGCATTAGCTGCCACCCGGATCATAAGGGTGAGGATTATGATATGACCCTGCTTAATAAAAAGATGTTTGACCATAAAATGACAGGCTACGAACTTCAGTACGGGCATAAGCTTTCATGCGAAAAATGTCACAAAGAAGAAGGCACATATCTTGATCTTTCTTCGACTGCATGTCTTGCTTGTCATAAAGATTCGCATAGACAGCCAGAGATGTCGGACTGTCTTAAATGTCACAACTTCAGAGACTGGAAAGAAGTAGTGTTCGATCATGGAAAGAATTCTGAATATAAATTAACAGGCAAGCACTCTGATGTTAAGTGTGAACTTTGCCATCCCGGGTATCCCGAAAAAAAGAGAACGAAGGGTCCTTCAGGTGTTTATCGGGGGTATAAATATAAAGTCCTGAAGTATGGTAAATGCGATGATTGCCATTTTGATGTGCACAAGGGAGAGTTGAAATCAAAGAGATGTGAAGGCTGTCATGTAACGAGTGGGTGGAATGAGGGTGTTTTTGACCATAATAACCCTCTTGTCAGTGATTACCAGCTTTCAGGTAAACATAAAAAGGTTGCATGCGAGCTATGTCATCCTGAAGAAAAAAGGAGCTACAGAGAAGGCGGTAAGGTCATCAAAAGGTCGGCCATGAAGATCAGCTCTCTAAAATATCATTATTGTAGTGACTGCCATTATGATGTTCATGAGGGGGAGTTCAAAAAACAGGGGTGCAGTACCTGTCATCAACTGAAGAACGACTGGACGAACCATACTTTCAGGCATGAGTCTGAAAAATATGACGGTTATAAGATCGAGGGCAGGCATAAGGATGTTGCCTGTGAGAAATGCCATGCGCGCAGTAAGGTCAGGTACGAGGAATTTAAAAAGACGAAGAAAGCGTTGGTCGGCAAATTCAACCTGTCTAAATTAAACGAGTGCGGTGATTGCCATTATGATGTCCATAATGGAGAGTTTGAAAAACATGCATGTGATGCCTGTCATATGCTGAAGAATGACTGGAAAGAACATACTTTCAGGCATGAGTCTGGAGAATACAGCGGCTATAAGATCGAGGGCAAACATAAAGGGATAGCCTGTGAGAAATGTCATGAACGCAATGAAATCAGGTATGATGAATTTAAAAGTAAGAAGAAAGCTTTGGTCGGCAAATTCAAAGTGTTTAAATTAAACGAGTGTGGTGACTGCCACAAAGCAGACCATAAAGGAAAGTTCAAAGAGATCGTTAATGTCAAAGTGGTTACGTGCGCTAACTGTCATTCGGTTGAGGACGAATGGAAGGACTTTAACTACAAACATAGGCAGGACAGTCAATACCATAAATATAATCCCGAAGGCATGATCAATGAATCCATCTGCGAATCATGTCATATGTGCGACACAGAGGTCTTTTGCATCACATGCTGCATAAATAAAATTGGCCTCCCTAATCGCTGAATATGAATGTATCCTTGAAAGTTAACCGATATCGCCAAGCTCATACTGAATAATGCTCAAGGCCGTAAGCGGGGCTGTCTCTGTACGGAGTATTCTCGGGCCGAGTGAGGCCTCTATGAAACCCTTTTCGACTGCTATTGATATTTCATCTTTTGAAAACCCCCCTTCAGGGCCTATAAGCAGGGTGAGTTTTTTTGCATTGTTAAAGCCGGCGAGGACCTTTTTCAGGTTCCGTTCCTGTTTGTGTTCTGAAAAGATAATGCCGAGCTGTGATTCCGGTTTTTCATGTATAAGGTCAGGGTGGGGAGAGCGTGTCTGCTGGTACAGGAATTCTTCAAAATTTGCCGGTTCATCTATCTCCGGTATTTTGTCCCTGCCTGACTGCTGAGAGGCGGAAAGCGCAATCTTCTTCCATCTCTCTGTTTTTTCTGTCTGTCTGACCTGTGTCCTTTCTGTTATCACAGGAACAATCCTCGAAACACCGAGCTCGGTGGACTTCTGGATTATCAGGTCCATCTTTTCGCCTTTGGCAATGCCCTGTACAAGTGTGACAGAAACGGGTGATTCAACGCTGTAGGCTGTTTTGCTTATCAGTTCGGCAATGACTTCTTTTTTATGGCACTTAAGGACCTTGCAGTCATACTTATATCCCTGACCGTCAAATATAGTTACCGGATCTCCGGGCTTTCCCCTCAGTACAACAGAGAGATGTTTTGCCTGGTCTCCAGTAATGGTTATCTGCTCGGATGAAAGGTTTTCCGGGGATAGAAATAAACGTATCATATCGGATTATCGGCCGGCACTTTAATTTGCTTCTCTGAACATATCTTTGATCTTGTCCATGAAGCCCTTTGCCACATCATCACCGCTGATCTCAGCGAATTCCTTGAGCAGCTCCTTCTGTCTTCCGGTGAGCTTTTTGGGAACGTCTATAAAGACAGTTATAAACTGGTCTCCCTTGCCGTAGCCTCCAAGTTTCGGTACCCCTTTACCTCTCAGGTGAAATACCTTTCCTGATGGTGTGCCCCCGGGTACTTTGATAGATGATGTGCCGTCGATTGTCGGCACTTCTATTTCTCCTCCAAGGGCTGCCTGTACAAATGATATTGGAACTTCACAGTGCAGGTCTGTGCCTTTTCTCTTAAAGAACGGGTGCGGCGTTACATTTATAATGACATAAAGGTCGCCTGGCGGGCCTCCGTGGCTTCCTGCTTCGCCTTCTCCTGAAACCTTAAGTCTGATGCCGGTGTCCACGCCGACAGGGATCTTCAGGGATACTGTGCGTTCTTTTCTGATCTTGCCCTGTCCCCTGCATGCGGAGCATGGCTGGTCGATGGTTTTTCCTTCACCGCCGCAGCTGCCGCAGGTCCTTGCTATTGTAAAGAACCCCTGCTGGAGTTTTGTCTGTCCGGTGCCGTTACATGTACGGCATATAGCAGGCTTTGTTCCCGGTTTCGCGCCGCTTCCCCCGCAGGTGCTGCAGTTTTCCCACCTGGGGATATTGATCTCTTTTTCTGTGCCGAACACAGTATCTTTGAGGGACATCTCAAGGTCATACCGCAGGTCCTGGCCTTTTTGCGGGCGGTTCCGCCTTCTGCCGCCGAGGTCTCCGAAAATATTTCCGAATACATCTTCGAATATGTCCCCAAAATCTCCAAAGCCTGTTCCGCCTCCGCCTCCGCCAAAGCCAAACCCTGCACCGGCGCCTTCGGCAGTGCCGAATTGGTCATAGTTTGCTTTTTTCTGGGGGTCGCTCAAGCAGGTATATGCCTCATTGATCTCCTTGAACTTATCCTCAGATGATTTGTCATCCGGGTTTTTGTCGGGATGGTACTTGAGGGCCAGTTTTCTGTATGCTTTCTTTATCTCAGTGTCTTCTGCGTTCCTGTCTACTCCTAATATATGATAATAATCTTTAGCCATATTCTGTTGTCCGGCATTCGTTATTCGTTATCCGTATCTGTCTACGGAACACGGGTCACGGTCTGCGGTATTACTCCTTGTCCATTATTCGTTATTTGTTATTTGTAAAGGGCTACTGTCTCAGTATCAATCCTTCTTATCTTTATCTACATCTTCGAATTCCGCGTCTACCACATCATCTTTATCTTTTTGTGTATCTTCGGATTCTTCTGACGGCTGTTCCTGACCCTGCTCAGGTCCCTGTTCGGTTGCCTGACCCGCTTTGTACATCTCCTCGGCAATCTTATGTGAAGCGGTGGTCAGCTCTTCGATGGCCTTTCTTAATTCTTCATGGTCTGTTGTGGTGTCTTTCAGGTTCCTGCATTTTTCAAGGGCGTCCTGTATCTTCTTCTTTTCATCGTCGGATACTTTGTCGCCATAGTCCTTTAAGGATTTTTCGACTGAGTATACCAATGTGTCAGCTTCATTTTTTGCCTCAGCAAGCTTGCGTCTGTTTTTGTCTTCGTCAGAATGTGATTCAGCGTCAACTGTCATTTTGTGTATTTCTTCATCACTGAGTCCGCTTGACGCGGTTATACGTATTGACTGTTCCTTGCCGGTGCCTTTGTCCTTTGCTGAGACATGCAGTATGCCGTTTGCGTCAATGTCAAAGGTAACCTCTACCTGAGGGACACCGCGGGGTGCGGGAGGTATTCCGACAAGTTCAAAATTCCCGAGCATTTTATTGTCAGCAGCCATCTCTCTTTCACCCTGACATATTTTTATGGAAACAGCAGGCTGATTGTCAGCAGCTGTAGAGAACACCTGGCTTTTCTTTGCAGGTATTGTCGTGTTCCTTTCGATAAGCTTTGTAAAAACTCCGCCGAGAGTTTCGATGCCGAGCGACAGCGGGGTGACGTCAAGCAGCAGTACGTCCTTGACCTCGCCCTTTAATACGCCTGCCTGAATTGCGGCGCCTGATGCAACAACTTCATCAGGGTTTACTTCTTTGGAAGGCTCTTTACCGAAGAACTCTTTTACCATCTGCTGAACCTTAGGTGTCCTTGTCTGTCCGCCTACAAGAATTACTTCATGTATGTCAGAGGCGCTCATGCCCGCATCAGACAGTGCGGCTTTACATGGAGCGATAGTCCTCTGTATCAGGGCATCGGTAAGCTGTTCGAACTTTGCCCTGGAAAGTTTTACGACCAGATGTTTCGGTCCGGTTGCGTCAGCTGTAATGAATGGCAGATTTATTTCTGTTTCCATTGCTGATGAAAGCTCAACCTTTGCTTTTTCCGAGCTTTCCTTTAATCGCTGAAGTGCCATATTGTCGCTTCGAAGATCTATGCCGGAATCTTTTTTGAAATCATCAACCAGCCAGTCCATAATGATAAGGTCAAAGTCGTCACCTCCAAGGAATGTGTCACCATTAGTGGATTTGACTTCAACAACGCCTTCCCCTATTTCAAGAATGGATATATCGAATGTTCCGCCGCCGAGGTCATAGACAGCGATTTTCTCTTCCTTCTTCTTGTCCATACCGTAGGCAAGTGCGGCAGCTGTCGGTTCATTGATTATTCTCAATACATTTAGTCCGGCAATTTTACCGGCATCTTTTGTTGCCTGGCGCTGACTGTCGTCAAAGTATGCGGGGACTGTTATAACTGCATCAGTGACACTCTCACCCAGATAATCTTCGGCAGCCTGTTTGAGCTTCTGAAGTATCATTGCGGAAACTTCAGGCGGTGAATAGGTTTTGCCGTGCGCCTCAACATGGGCGTCCCCGTTAGCGGCATTTACGATTTTGTATGGAAGTTTTTTCTTTGCTTCATTGGCTTCAGCAGACCCGAACTTTCTGCCCATTAATCTTTTAATGGAAAATATTGTATTCTCCGGGTTTGTTATCGCCTGTCTTTTAGCGATCTGACCGACTAATCTTTCACCTTTATCAGTAAATCCAACAACAGACGGGGTGGTCCTTGTGCCTTCCTGGTTGGCAATCACAGTCGGTTCACCTCCCTGCATTACCGCGACAACTGAATTGGTGGTTCCAAGGTCAATGCCGATTACTCTTCCCATAAATTTATTCCTCCTGTTTTATCGATTATCTTTAATTTGTATCTTCTTTTTCAACAGAAGAGCCATGTCCGTTAGATATGTCGCCTTTCGCCGGTTTTTTTGCAACACCGACAAGGGTAGCCCTCAGCACCCTGTCTTTTAAAATATACCCTTTTCTGAATTCCTTGACAACTGTATTTTCTTCCGCGTCAGCAGTTTCTATCTGCGACATCGCATGGTGTACGGATGGGTCGAAATGTTTACCAACCGCTTCAATAGTGACCAGTCCGTGTTTTTCGAGAACGTTCATCATCTCTTTCAGGGTCAGCTGTATGCCTTCTGCCAGAGGGTCTGGAACCTCTTTGTCGGGAGCATGTTCCAACGCCATTTCAAGATGGTCTATGACTGTAAGTATATCATTCAGGATCTCTTCGTTTGCATACTTCATTAGGTCGTCCCTGTTCTTTGCAGAGGTTTTCTTATAGTTCTCAAAATCGGCATAAAGTCGTATATACTTATCGTTTGCTTCATCCAGGGCTTTCTTCAATTCTTCAGAAGCAGTTTCTTCTTTGTCGGCCTGTTCTGTTTTGTTTTCTTCAAGTTTCTGTTCAGCCGTGTCGCTATCTTTATCTTCACGGAAAATGTTGTTTTCCTTTTCTTCTGTCATTATTGTATGTATCTCCTTAAAATTGAATGGTTGATGATCAGTTTTTGGACAATATCTTTGTGAGCACTTTAGCGGTATGGTCTACGGCCGGGATTAGTTTTTTATAGTTCATTCTGGTCGGCCCGATTATTCCGACAGTGCCGCGTGTAAGATCGTTATAACTGTATGTAGAAATAACCATGCTGAGTTCTCTCATGGAGGGAAGGATGTCTTCCATTCCCACCAGGACATGTATGCCGCTGGAATCGCTTATATGGTCAAGCAGTTTCAACATAAAATGATTCTCTTCTATGGCCTCTAATATGCATTTGATCTGCTCCATTGAAGCAAAGTCAGGCAGGTTTGAAGTCCCTGCAAAATCATTCAGTGACATGTTTTCATCTAACGAGGGTATGATTTCCTGGCATAGTAACAGCAGGTTGTTTATCAGGTCGTCCCTTATGGCCTTATCTTTATAAAGCTGATAGATTATCCGCTCTCTTGCTTTTTTTATAGTCATGCCGCTGAACCGTTCATTGATATGTTCGGCTGCAATGTCAAGCTGTACCTGGGTATGGTCTTTGTCAAGCTCAGACATTGTGTGCTTGATTACGTTGTTGTCAGATATTAAGAGGGTCAGGACCTGCCTGCTTTCATATTTAATAAACTTTATCCTCTGAAACACGATATTTTTTGTTTTAAGAGGGGTTGCAACCGCAAGGTATTTGGAAAATGATGAAAGTGTTTTTGCGGCCTCTTTTACAAGAGCAGTATTATCTTTTTTTGCAGACCCGAATCTTATGGCAAGCTCGCTGGAGATGGATGTACCGCAAATTGTCTGGTCATCAAGCAGTGAGTCTACATAGAATCTGTATCCTTTTCCTGTGGGCACTCTTCCTGCTGATGTATGCGGTTGAGTGATATATCCAAGCTTTTCAAGTTTTGCCATTGTATTTCGGATGGTTGCCGGAGAAAGCCCTACCGGAAATTTCTTTGCTATCAATATGGAGCCTATAGGAGAGTTCAGGTCAATATGACTCTGTACTATTATCCTGAGTATTTTTTTTAATCTATCGTCAAGTTTATTCATGCCGGTTAGCACTCTTAAGTTCAGAGTGATAATAATATAGCAACATGAATTGTTTTGTGTCAAGAAATCGAATTAGTGAAAAATTATGGATAGTTAGAAAATGCTTTATTTTTCCTCAGGTATATTCAGTATGTTAAATTTCCTATATATAAAGGTATAGCAAAGGGGTTTTTTGACGAATATTGTAAAAAAAGTATAATTGTGAAATTGTGAGGAAATGAGAGCTATAGCGTGATAACAGGACTTATTTAGGCATATATGCTCTAAATACCCTGAAAACCGGTTTTGACGGGGGGAGGCTATTCTGGTAATAATATCAAGCTTAGTAATTAACGGAAACAATTTTTTGGCGAAACATAGCAGTATGAGGAAAGTAAAAGACCTTTATTTTTCGGAAAAATCGTTATAGAATAGTAGATATCTGCAGTATAGAGATACATTCCAATTGATCTTTGAGAACTAAAAAGTAGGCCCGCAAGTCAAATTTATCAAATGAGAGTTTGATCATGGCTCAGAACGAACGCTGGCGGCGCGCCTAACACATGCAAGTCGAACGAGGTGCATAGAGCAGATCGCTTCGGTGTGAAGCACTATGTTACCTAGTGGCGGACGGGTGAGTAACACATAGGTAACCTACCCCTGGGATTGGGATACTCCCGAGAAATCGGGCACAATACCGGATATGATTCCGAGGTGAAATACCTTGGGATAAAAGCTACGGGCAACCGTGGCACCTGGGGATGGGCCTGTGGCCTATCAGCTTGTTGGTGAGGTAAAAGCTCACCAAGGCTAAGACGGGTAGCCGGACTGAGAGGTTGAACGGCCACACTGGAACTGAGACACGGTCCAGACTCCTACGGGAGGCAGCAGTGGGGAATTTTGCGCAATGGGCGAAAGCCTGACGCAGCGACGCCGCGTGGGGGAAGAAGGCCTTCGGGTTGTAAACTCCTTTAGTACGGGAAGAAGCCTTCGGGTGACGGTACCGTAAGAATAAGCCACGGCTAACTCTGTGCCAGCAGCCGCGGTAAGACAGAGGTGGCAAGCGTTGTTCGGATTTACTGGGCTTAAAGGGCGTGTAGGCGTCCTGATAAGTCAGATGTGGAAGCCTTGGGCTTAACCCAAGAAGTGCATTTGAAACTGTCAGGATTGAGTCGTGTTAAGGAGGACGGAATTCCTGGTGTAGCGGTGAAATGCGTAGATATCAGGAGGAAGGCCGGTGGTGAAGACGGTCCTCTAGGCAATGACTGACGCTGAGGCGCGAAAGCGTGGGTAGCAAACAGGATTAGATACCCTGGTAGTCCACGCCGTAAACGATGTCAACTAGCCGTTGGGAGGCTTGATTTCTTAGTGGCGCAGCTAACGCACTAAGTTGACCGCCTGGGGAGTACGGCCGCAAGGTTAAAACTCAAATGAATTGACGGGGGCCCGCACAAGCGGTGGAGCATGTGGTTTAATTCGACGCTACG
>CBFDEG010000084.1:0-11272 GCA_965603765.1 uncultured bacterium
TGTCATGATGAGGAGCCTTCCCTGATCAATGCTGTTTATGCGCCCAACATTGTTGGTGACGAGGACGGCAGTTATATCTATGGTACCGGCTGGGGGTATTACAAGACCGGACACGGACTGGTGGCTGGTGAACAATATCCCTCCAACGGCGGAGTGGAAACCTTGAGCGGCAGACCGGTGGAGTGCAATAACTGCCATGATTATGCGATAGCCCATATCGACGGCTTGGAGCAGACTTTTGATGACGGCGATGTATTCGGCCTTGATCCTGCTGTCTACCGGCAAGGGTACCGGTTGAAATTGATCGACGGCCAGGAGCCGTATCGGATGCCCCGCCCCTCGAATATAGGCAATAGTGCCGATCAATACCGGGTCTGTTTTCAGACCGGCTGTCATGATCCCTATCCGTTCACTGACTCAGCCAACATGAACACCAACATGGTCACTGCCGGAGTCAACCGCCATGAATACCACTTAAACTTCAACAACCAGGAACTGGTAGCAGCCGACTGGTCGGGGGCCTACAACAGCCGCATGACCTGTGTCATCTGTCATAACGTGCATGGTTCGACCCAACTCGCTATGGTGAGGGACGGTAAACTCATCAACCGTGAAATTGGTTCGTGGATCTGGTACAAAAATGATGCTGTCACCTTTATTGACGTGAACACTTCCAACCCCCCTGACCCCGAAGATTTACCGCTCTCGGCGAGTGACGGCACCGCCTGGCTCGCGGAGAAGTCAGTTAACCTTTGTGCCACCTGTCACGCCTGGAATATAAGGACAACGGATCGCACCCCATTTCAGAATGTCGCCCAGGCTCCGGTCCTGGAATGGGTTGGCACCAACGGCCTGCTCTCCGACGGTGTCGCTCCGGACAACGCTGTCGGAAACAGCACTTTTACCTTCCGGGTTTCATACAGTGACATCAATAACGACAGTCCAAGCCCGATCGAGGTCAGGGTCGATCTCGATGACAATGGCAGTTACGAGGTTGACGAGAAGTATGCGATGGCTGAAACTGATGCCCTGGACACGAATATATTTAATGGCAAGAACTACACGAAGAGTCTCGCCATCGCCAGAACCGGTGACGGCATTCTCAACTACCGGTTTCATGCCAGCGACGGCAGTCTGGTAGCGACCGGCGCACCGACTGCCGACAGCACGGTAACCATTCTCAACAATGCTCCGACCTTGGCTTGGACAGGTGAGGATTTTTACCAGGTTGACGGCATCAATCCGGACAGTGGCGGCAACGGCGACACCTTCACCTTCCGCATCAACTTTACCGATCCTGATAATGAAGCCCCATCGTCTATCCAGGGCTGGATAGATGAGGACGATGATGGCAGTTATGCAATCTCTGAAAAATATGACCTGGTTGAGGTTGACGCTGGTGATATAACAACTAATGATGGCAAGCTTTATACTGCAAGCCTCGCCATTGCCAGGGCAGGTGACGGTGATCTTGCGTATCGTTTCTACGCTACAGATTCGCATACCGATGCCACAGGAACCCCGACGCAGGACAGCGTGCTGACCGTTCTGGCTGGTGCCAACAGCCCGCCATCCCTGCAGTTTATTGCGGCCGGGTGTACGGTTGATGGTGTCAAACCACAGGAAGGTGCAACGGGTGCAGAATTTGCCTTTACGGTAAGCTATGCAGACAGTGAAGATGACGCGCCGTCGATCATCGAAGTCTGGATTGACGTGGATGACGACGGCAGTTACGGAGGTACAGAGAAATATGCATTGACCGAGGTCGACGGCGGAGACACGATTTACAATGATGGAAAACTCTACTCAACCAGCAGAACCCTCACCCTGGCCGGCGACAATGTTCTGAACTACCGTTTCTATGCGACAGATGGGACCGACACAGCAGTGGGTGAAGCGATAGTTGACAGGAGTGTCACAGTCGTCGATGCGCTCAAGGTCCGTCCGGCAGGTGGTGCAGGCTGGTACACTACGATCCAGTTGGCCATCGATGCAGTCAACGGCGCTCACACCGTCCTGGTTTACGACGGAACCTACAACGAAGATATCCTGTTCGAATTCGGCAACAACGACCAAAACACCACACTCCGCTCGGTCTGCGGCCCGGACACGACCATCATCAGCGGCAGTGGCATTGATACCACGGTCACGTTCAGTCGCTATAGCAGTAGCCAGATTGACGGTTTCCAGGTGACCGGCGGAACCACCGGCATCGAGGTACAGGGTACGCAGGTGACGATCAACAACTGCCAGGTACACGACAACAACGGACTTAACGGTGGCGGGATTTATGTTGCCCAGTCCGGCGACATGCCGACACTGACACTGACCAATTCAGAGATCTACAATAACAGTTCGGATAGAGGGGGCGGTGTCAGCATCTGGAGAGGGACGGGGCATCTCATCAGCAACTCGATCATCAGGAACAATACGATTACCGGTGATTCCATGGCGGATGGTGGTGGCGGTATCCACCTCTTCCAGATTGGCGACGAGATTACCATCAGTAACTCGGTGATCAAAGATAATGCGACTACAAATGTTTATGGCGGTGGTGGACTGTACGTAACCCAGGTCCCGGATACAGCAGGTGCCGGACTCACAGTCAGTGACAGCGTCATAAGCGGCAACACTACCGGTGGTCACGGCGGCGGAATCTTAAGCGATTTATCGAAAATCAAGTTTGTCCGCAGCAGCATCACCGGCAACACGGCAAGCTCTATGGGGGGTGCGATTGCATGGCCCAGTGCAGGGAACACTATATCTTTTGAGAACTGTATCCTGGCTGACAACCAGGCTTACCAGGCGGGGATGGCTAAATTGAACGGCGGAACTATGGACATCATCAATTCGACCATCGCCAACAACCGGGCAAGCGATCACAGTGGCGCTATCTATAACCAGCTTGGGACAATCACGATTCGCAACAGCATCCTGTGGGGCAACCAGGCGGCAACTGTCGGCCACATTGCCCACTTCAACGGCGGCTCGATAACCATCACCGATTCCATTATCCAGAATGATGATGACGGAAATTTCGCCGACACGCCTTTTTTCACCGCAGGTGGAACCACGGTGGTCAGCAGCTTTGCTTCGGAAGACGATCCCTGGTTCGTGGGCGGTGGCGACTATCATATCCAGGCCCCTTCATCAGCGGTTGACAATGCCTCCGCGACCTATGCCCCTGCTGATGATATTGATGGTGAAGGCAGGCCGAGAATGTCAGGATATGATATTGGTTCTGATGAATATGTGCCGGATAATGCCCAGCCGACCCTTGCATGGACAGGTGAGACGAACCATGTGAGTGACGGTGTGAATCCGGACAGTAATATTGGTGCAAGCAGTTTTGAATTCAGGGTTATATATACTGATTCGGATAATGAAGCGCCTGCAGTTATACAGGTGTGGGTAGATGAAGATGACAGCACTACATATGAGTCCGGTGAAAAGTATGTAATGACGATTGACGGTGGTGACAGTGATTATACAAATGGAGAAATCTTTACATATACCCTTGGAATTAACTTTGCCGGAGACGGAGATATTAACTACAGATTCTATGCGTCTGATGGTATAGAAGCAGCTGTAGGGATCCCCGAATCTGACAGGATAGTAACAGTCACAAACAATGTCCCTGTCCTGGGATGGACTGGTGAATCCAATTATGAAGTTGATGGTGTTAATCCTGACAGTGATGTCCGCAACAGCAGTTTTGAGTTCAGGGTAAGTTATACGGATGCCGACAATGCCGCTTCTGACATTATGCAGGTATGGGTAGATGAAGATGACGACGGTGCATATCAATCAGATGAGAAGTATGATATGACCGAAACAGACGGCGGTGATACTGACTTTAGTGATGGAAAACTTTATACGAAAACGCTGACGCTTTCTTACGCAGACAACGGTGTCATAACTTATCTTTTCTATGCATCGGACGGGACAGATTATGCAACAGGCGCTCCGACATCAGACCATACAGTGACAGTAGAGTGAAAATTTCCTAACCACTAAAATTATCAGTATTCTTTGATCTCTAATGATTTCCGTTTAAATTCTACTTAAACTTCAGTATTTTACCTTAAATTTAATTCTGATAAGATATATTTACACGAAAAATACTATAATCTTCTCCTGAATCATGATATAGTTTGTGAAAGGACTTTTGACATGTCTGAATTATTTGAAAATTCACAATTAAAAAATATAGAACTGAAAAACCGTTTTGTCCGCTCTGCAACATGGGAGGGGCTGGCTGCTGATGACGGCTCATGCAGTGACAGGCTGATAGAGTTTATGGCCCGGCTTGCCAGCGGCGGAGTGGGTCTGATAATAACAGGGCATGCTTATGTGCAGACTGATGGGAAGGCCGGCCCGGGCCAACTTGGGATATATAAGGATGAATTTATCCCCGGTCTCAGTAAGATGACAGATGCTGTACATAACGAAGGCAGCAAGGTTTTTTTGCAGCTTGCGCATGCAGGTTCTCAGGCAAATGCCAAGCTTTCCGAAGCTGAGCCTTCCGGGCCGTCTGTTTTTGAATCTAATGGGAAGGCTGTCGGCAGAGAAATGGGTAAAGCTGATATTTCAGAGTTGATCGGATCATTCGGGAAAGCGGCATCAAGGGCAAAGGCGGCCGGTTTTGACGGGGTGCAGATTCATGCTGCTCACGGTTATATCTTTAGTCAATTCCTTTCCCCATTTTATAATAAAAGAACGGATGAATACGGAGGCAGTCTGGCAAACAGGGCCAGGGCATTACTTGAAGTTTACAGGACCGTGAGAAATGTTGTCGGCAATGACTTCGCTGTCACTGTTAAGCTTAATTCCGAAGATTTTCTTGAAGGCGGATTCACTAAAGAAGAAATGCTTTTGTTATCTTCGATGCTTGAAAAAGAAGGTATGGATGCCATTGAAATGAGCGGGGGCACGATGCATTCAGGTGTAAAACTGGTGCCTGTCCGGGCCGGAAGGATAGACTCGGAGGAAAAGGAAGCGTATTACCGTAATACAGCCGAGATGTTTAAAGAGAGGATCAATGTTCCATTAATTCTTGTTGGCGGTATCCGTTCCTATAACGTTGCAGATGAGCTTGTCAGCAATGGCATTGCTGATTATATTTCGATGAGTCGTCCTCTGATATGTGACCCTGATATCATAAACCGCTGGCAGTCAGGTGATCATACAATGTCCTGGTGCAGGTCAGACAACCTCTGTTTCAGGCCGGGATACAGGGGGAAGGGTATCTATTGTGTTACCCGGGAAAAAGAAAATAGCTAGTGCAACTATCTGGAAGTTATAGATAAAATATAGCATCTGGATTTAAGGTGAATGAATATCATAAACTAGTAATACTATGATGTTCATTATGTTTTTCTTTGGTATAATCCTTCTTCCTTCTGTTTCTGAAGCATGGGGTCCGCTTACGCATGTATATCTTGGCAGTCAAGTACTGGATATCGGCGCAGCGCTTATCCCGGCAGGTATATATTCAATAATAAAAAAATATAAGAATGATTTTTTATACGGCAATGTAAGTGCAGATATCATAATAGGCAGGAGGTTCCAGAATGCGGGGCAGAGCTCACATGACTGGACCATGGCATGGAAACTGCTTGATTCAGCCAAGACTGACCGTCTGAAGGCCTTTGCATGTGGATATCTGATGCATCTTTGTTCTGATGCGGTTGTTCATAACATCGAGCCTGTAAAAGTACCGTTCAGTCATTCACTTATTGAGATAAGATCCGACAGCATTATAGATAAAAGATACAGAACAGTTCTTAAAATGTTTGACAGGAGAATGCAGAAGAAAAATGATATATTTCTCGAGAAGGAACTCGAAAGCCTTTTTTTCTCATTTAAGACCAATAGAAGAATATTTAAAAGTGTGCTCCTTCTGTCAAGATTTCCTAACTATAAGCCCGTATCCAATTTTATAGACAACCGGTTCCCATATAAAATCAATGAAGATGATATATGCATGTTCCATCAGGAGTCTTTGAAGGGAATGATAGACCTTTTAACTAATGGTCAGGATGCGGATATTCTTAAGGAACACCCCCTTGGCAGATACCAGAAGAAAGCATCATAACAGTGCTGTATCGCGGTTGCTCTGATATTTAATTTTAAATATATTGTATTTTTAAAAGAATTTTGCTACGATTCTAAGGTTTATCATGGAAGACAACGAAGCTAAAGCCATAATTGAATCAATACTATTTATGTCCGGTGAGACGATGACACTTGATAGTCTCAGGACAATAATAGAAGTTGATAAATACAATACCGAACGGCTCATAAGAGAGCTTATTAATGAATATACGCTCAGAAACGGCGGACTTCTGATACTTGAAGTTGCAGAAGGATTTCAGATGGCCACAAGCCCTGCATGCTCCCCGTGGATAAGAAAGCTGTTAGCAACGTCTGTACCAAAAAAACTTTCACAGTCATCTCTCGAGACGATGGCAATAATTGCTTATAAACAGCCTATAATCAAGGCTGAAATAGAGGCCATCAGAGGTGTAAATTCAGATGGTGTTGTCAAAACACTTCTTGAAAAGAAGCTGGTAAAGATCCTTGGCAGAAAAGAAGCTCCCGGAAGGCCCCTGTTGTACGGGACAACAAGCGAATTCCTCCAGTATTTCGGTCTGAAGGACCTGTCTGAACTCCCGACACTCAAGGAATTTGCTGAGGTGGACATGCCTGAGCCGTCTGAGGGCATGCCAGAAGGTCATGATGTTTCTGAAACTACTTCAGAAGGGCTGCCAGCGGCAGATGAAAATGAAGATAAAGATGAAGAAATTGTATCAGAAGCTCCCGGGCATGAAGATGTCCTGGAAGATGAACATAGTGACCAGCTTTCTTCAGACGGTAGTCCGGAAGAAGAAGCGAAAGAGTCGTCCTGTAAAGATGAAGCTGAGACTGAACCTCAGGAAGAAATTCAGCACTGAACATGCAGCATCCCCACCTCATTTTTATTTAAAACCTGTAAGACACCATTAGACCTGTTCGATCTTTTTCAGTAACAGGATATAGGGTGATATTTTCAGCTTCATCTTTATTGTGAAGCTTCACTACTGCCTTTGCAGTAAAATATCCCAGAGCGGAAGCTGCAAAAATATCCGAGGCCCAGTGCTTGTCATCATGGACCCTCGAAAGGGCTGTAAGACCTGCAATGCCGTAAGCCAATGGCGAAATTAGAACGTTTTCTTTGTACTCAGAGGCTATCACAGTTGCAATCGAAAATACAGATGATGAGTGCCCGGATGGAAATGACAGGTTGCTGCCAGAAATTCCGGGCCCGTCCCATGTGTCATGCGGGTCTCCTGTAATAGGCCGGTGTCTGTGCGTGGAGAATTTAATAGCCTGGGTGAAGATACCGGTTATTACAAAACTTTCGAGACTTAACAGCGCTGTCTTTCTTGACCTTTCGTGTTTGTAATAATGCCCGTAAGCATACAGGACAGCAAGTGGAGGCAATGTATACTTGCCATCTCCGAAGTGCTCGAAGAATGCGGAGATGTCCCCGGATGTGCTGTTGCGGTTATCCTGTGCCCATTCCCTTATATCTTCATCAACCAGATACAGGCCTGCTGTTATTCCGGCAATAAGTGACAATTTTATGTAATTATTATTTTCACGGCTGAAGGGCGCGATTGCTATCTTTTTGGTATCAGTAAGATAGCCTTTCCAGTAGGATTTGTCTGCCCTGAAGTCTGAATTGTCCTGCTGTTCACTTTGTGAATGAAATGCCGCCGGTTCTGAAGCCCATACATTGGACAGGCCAAGCAGGAAAAATAAGAAAATAAAGCAATTGAAGCATATTGGTTTCCTGCGGTTTATATAGTTTTTTGTATGTTGCATAATCAATGGTATTGATTTTTTTTGTCTATACGGATATTATGGGAACAGTTAGGGGAAATTTAAATACTTCTTATCTTACCACTATACTAATAGCAATTTCAAACAAAAGTGTGATCTGAATAATTGTTATGAATGGGGAAGGCATGATAATATAAAACATGGGAAAGTATAAAAAACAAAGATATTATTGCTGCCGGGAGCTAAGGTTCTCTGTGGCCATTATAATTCTGTGGTCTCTTCTATTTACAATGGTGTTTTCATTTTTTGCTGGAATGCTGGGAGAGGAAATAGGTCATGGCCCGCTCTTTTTCACGATAATTGTGGTCGGATATGTTCTTATCATACTTGTGCTGACGCTGATCTTCTCTCATCGTTTGATAGGGCCTTTTCAGAGGCTGAAGACCGAGATAAAGCTGGTACGCTCAGGAGATTACTGCAAGAGGCTTAATCTCAGAAACAATGATGATATGTATCTTAGAACTTTTGTTGAAGAGGTCAACGGTATACTTGATGATCTTGAAAAAGCTCAGGATAGCAGGGAAAGGCTTAACGGGAACATTGAGAATGAATTTAGTGCTCTTGAATCTGTTATAGAAAAAGAGGATGCAACTAGTGATGAGATCAAAAAAGTATTTGTCTCATTTCATGAAAAAGCAAAAACTATTCTCGAAAAAGACCGCGAATAGCAACTACCTGATATAAGCTTCCGTCACATATCTGCGCATCATTCGATGAGTATTGAAATAATAGGCATTTTTACCTATAGCATTCTGCATCATTCTTATCCAGGTCTTATGGTCGTTGTAATAAACAGGGAGTATTTTATGTTCAAGTTTTTCATAAAGATCATCTGAATCGATCTTATTCATGTTATTGTCTGACTCTATCTCTTTAGGAGCAGGGCCTATTGCCCATCCTGTATACCCTTCGATATGCCCTTCAATCCACCAGCCGTCAAGCACACTGAAATTCATTACCCCGTTATGAGTGGCCTTCATTCCGCTCGTGCCTGAAGCCTCCAGCGGCCTGAGTGGCGTATTCAGCCATATGTCCACACCTGATACAAGTTTCAGGGCTGTTTGCATATTGTAATTTTGAAGGAAGGTGATCTTTATCTTTCCTTTAAGTTTGTCTCTGTAAGAGAAGATCTTTTCGATCAGTTTTTTACCCTCAGTGTCTTTGGGATGGGCCTTCCCTGAGTAAATTATCTGTATTTTTCCGCCACCTATTTTTTCAAGCCTTTTCAGGTCTGTAAAGAGGAGGTCAGCACGTTTGTAAGCAGTTGCACGCCTTGCGAAACCAATTGTCAGGGTATCGTAATCCATGTCAGCCCCGGTTTCTGTATTTACATAATCTATCAGCTGTTTTTTTGCTTCCATGTGGGCTTCCCATAGTTCATTGTCCGGTATGGCGCCTACGCGTACAAATATTTCGGGTTCATTGGCCCAGCCGGGAAGATATTTGTCAAAAAGCCTTTTCATGCTTTCACATGTCCAGGTATATGAATGGACCCCGTTTGTTATGGCATTGATCTGATACCCGGGGAACATGCTCTGAGATACCTCTCCATGTTTTTTTGCAACCCCGTTTACGAAATTGCTCAGGTTAAATCCGAGCAGGGTCATATTCACATTTTTCCCGCCTGTAAGTTTCTGGAGTATGTTCTTTGGAAAATAATTTCCAAATACCTTTTCATAAAGTTCGTATGAGAACTTATCATGTCCTGCTTCTACAGGTGTATGAGTTGTGAATACGCAAAGATCTTTGACCGCCTCGGTGTTCCATATCTGGGATTCATCCCACACAGATTCAATATCTTTCTTGTATTTGTGCAGCAGTTCAAGGGTCAGAAATGCGGCATGTCCTTCATTCATGTGATATTTTTTTACATTGAAACCAAGTTTCCTGAGCATCCTGACGCCGCCTATGCCGAGGATCAATTCCTGTTTTATCCTGTAGTCGTCACCGCCGCCGTAAAGCTGGTCTGTTAATATCCGGTCCTCAGCGCTGTTTTCAGGCAGATTCGTGTCGAGGTATATGACAGGAACACGGCTGCCGCCCCTCGGGCTTTCAACAAAATAGACCCATGCCTGAACATAAACATCCCTTCCCTCGATAAGGACCTTTATCTTCTCTGCTGCAAGATCCATTAGTTTTGAAGGCTCCCATATGAAAGGATGTTCGGACTGATGGCCTTTTTTGTCTATTTCCTGCCGGAAATATCCTTTGCGGCTTATCAGGGTGACAGCAACAAAAGGAAGACAGAGGTCCGCGGCTGACTTTACTGTGTCGCCTGCAAGTACACCCAGCCCTCCGGAATAAGTAGGGATCTCATCCCGCAGACCTATTTCCATTGAGAAATATGCGATCTTTGGTTCGGTTATGTAAGGTTCAAGTATTGTCATCGCTGAGTATTATATCAGATTTGGTATGAATAAAAAACAGATACAACCGGGCAGTTTTATGACAGGTGAAAAACTGTTTATTGTTCTGTGGTTTCGGCCTTCTTGCAGTTATTTTGAATTTATTGTTAAGATTTATAAATACTGGAAGATTATGAATAAATTTGAAAAAATAAAAAAAGACCTTGCCGGGAAACCATGTAGATGGCTTATTACAGGAGTTGCCGGTTTTATAGGCTCAAATCTGCTTGAGGCGCTTCTTAAGCTCGGGCAGCCGGTAGTCGGGCTTGATAACTTCTCTACCGGTCACCAGCGTAATCTTGCGGAGGTGCAGGGGCTTGTAACAGCAGAACAGTGGGCCGGGTTCAGATTGATAGAAGGCGACATACGTGATCTTGAGACCTGCCGTAAGGCATGTGATAGTATGGATTATGTTCTTCATGAGGCTGCGCTCGGGTCTGTGCCCCGTTCGATCGATGACCCTATCCTGACCAATGCGAACAATATAACAGGTTTTCTTAATATTCTGGTGGCGGCAAAGGATGCCGGTATTAAACGCTTTGTGTATGCTGCCTCAAGCTCTACCTATGGAGACCATCCGGCATTGCCAAAGGTCGAGGACACAATAGGAAATCCTCTTTCCCCGTATGCGGTCACAAAATATGTCAATGAACTGTATGGCGATGTATTTGCCCGTGCATATGGATTTAAGAACATAGTAATGCGATACTTCAATATATTCGGAAGGCGGCAGGACCCGGACGGCGCGTATGCCGCGGTCATCCCGAAATGGTTTGCAGGGCTTATCAAAAATGAACCGGTATACATTAACGGTGATGGAGAGACCAGTCGCGATTTTTGTTATATTGATAATTGTGTGCAGACAAATATCCTTGCGGCTGTTACTGAAGATGAGAAGGGCCTTAACCAGGTCTATAATGTTGCATTTGGCGAACGCACAACACTCAATGAGCTGTTTGAAATTATCCGTGAAAAGGTTG
>CBFDEG010000085.1:0-11110 GCA_965603765.1 uncultured bacterium
CGTTCAGCATGGTCCCGGCCATCGTTGTTGTCATAAAGGTAAGTACGAACAGCAGTACATGAATGCGGGTCAGCTTATGCGGCATGGTGAATGGTTTTGTATCTGGCTATTAACTTTAGAATAATAAAATAACTTAGTACTGCGGAAATGGTGCATAAAATAAATGAGCCTGCAAAAAAGGCCTTTATAAGAGGCATCAGTCTGTTGATCAGGTTAAGAAAGCTCTCCATGTCAGAGAACCGGCTGATAATGCTCGTTAGAGATATGCTTTTCCAGTCCACCTCAGGCAGTACCTGCTGTATGCTTAATATCTTTGCACCCAGCCATACGGCAAAGGTTGATAGAGGGACTATTGTCCAGGGATTGTTTACGCTTATCCCTATGATAGCAACCAGTTTGTTCAGCCGGAAAAGCCAGGCAATGAAAATGCCGCCTGCATAATGGAGCCCCAGAAATGGCGAAATACCCACGAATACCCCGAATGCAAATGCGAGTGCAATACGGTGCGGTGTCTCTTTTAACTGGAATATGGCCCTGAATTTATCTTTGAAATAAGTCATAGTTCTCTTCTATTTGAAGTGTTCAAATCCTTCCGGTTTAAATGCTGTTTTCCCGCCGTTTTCATCTATGAGGAAACGTTCTGATCTTGTTATCTCGCCGATCATAAAGGCATTGATCTTGATATTTTTAGGGGCGGTGAAGAGCAGCGCGTAATCTTCTCCGCCTTTTAGCGCGAGTTCCATACTGTCTATGCCGATCTTCTTTGCTGTTTCTGAAAGTTCTTTGGAAATCGGGAGGCGTTCCTTGTAAATAACTGCTCCGACCCTGCTTTCATCACATATATGGCTTAAGTCTATCAGCAGGCCGTCACTTAGATCTATCATCGAATTAATTTCAGCGGAAGGCTTTAGTGGCATTATGTCCGGCATTAAATGTCTTTTCATGAGGGTCATGCCCGGTGATGCTGAAAATTTATTTATCTTTTTTTTCCGTTTTTTTAAAAGCATAAGTCCTGCAGCGGAATCCCCCACTGTTTTTGTTACAAAGATGCCGTCACCGTTCTTTGCCCCGGAACGGGTGATCGCTTTATTTGCTGTCCCTATAAGTGTGCCGTTTAATACAATGTCTCCTCTTGAAGCACAGGTGTCGCCGCCAACAATAGAGATGCCGAATTTTTCTGCCAATTCTGAAATACCCTCATACAGGTCATGAATATGGTCTGTTTTGACAGATGAAGGGATCGAGAGACTGACCAGGAAATATTCAGGGTCTCCGCCCATTGCGAATATGTCGCTGATATTCACTGCAAGGAGCTTGTAGCCAAGCTGATAAAAAGTTGTAAATGAAAGGTCAAAATGAATCCCCTCTACCATCATGTCAGAAGTCGCAAGAGTGTCACTGCCGGAGATATTAAATACAGCAGTATCGTCACCTATTCCGGCTATAAGACCGGGAGTGTCCGCTTTGCACCTGGTGCGGATATTTTTTATAAGACCGAATTCGCCTGTTTTTGAAAGTCGCATATTATTCAGCAGGGGTTAAGTGGTTGAGGAATATTAAAAGTACAGGGGGCAGGCCTGCTGCAGCCCCTGTACCGTATGAGTGTTATTTCTTTTTCCGCTTAACTGGTTTTTTCAGTGCATGCTTCAGCACTTCATCCATGGTCTCTACCGGAATGAACTTCATATCTTTTTTGATATATTTTGGAATTTCATCGAGGTCTTTTTCATTCCTTTTCGGGATGATCACGGTGTTAATGCCCATTCTTTTTGCTGCAAGGGCTTTTTCTTTAAGGCCGCCTATGGGCAGTACGCTGCCCCGCAGGGTCACCTCACCTGTCATGGCGACATTCTTGCGCACAGCCTTGCCTGTATATACAGAGGCAAGGGCGGTTGCCATCGTAATGCCTGCAGACGGGCCGTCTTTGGGGATAGCGCCTGCCGGGACATGTATGTGTATGTCATTGCTCGAGAAAAGAGAGTTCTTTATGCCGAGCTTCTTTGCATTTGCCCGAATATAACTCTGGGCTGCCTGGGCTGACTCTTTCATTACATCTCCAAGCTGTCCTGTGAGGGTCAGTCCGCCTTTGCCTTTCATTGTGATCGCTTCTATGTAAAGTATTTCTCCGCCTGTCTCTGTCCATGCAAGACCGGTTGAAACCCCGACCTCATCTTTCTTGATCTCTTCTTCGGGAAGGTATTTTGGAACCCCGAGAAATTTCGACAGATTGTCAGTGGTTACAGTATCTTTCTGGGTCCTGCCCTCTGCGATCTTTCTGGCTACTTTCCGGCAGAGATTTGCAATCTCACGTTCAAGATTTCTTACGCCTGCTTCTCTTGTATAGTTAGTTATGACCTGCATAAGAGCATTGTCATTTATCTTAATATTCTTTTCGGTGAGCCCGTGTTCGTCCAGCTGTTTCGGGATAAGATAGTTCTTTGCGATACCGACCTTTTCTTCAGCAGTATATCCGGAGAGGGTTAACACCTCCATCCTGTCCCTTAATGGAGAGGGAATGGTATGCATTAAATTTGCTGTTGTTATGAACATGACATTGCTCAGGTCAAAAGGCACGCCAAGATAGTGGTCGCCGAAGGCAAAGTTCTGCTCAGGATCCAGTACTTCGAGAAGCGCGGAAGCCGGGTCTCCCCTGAAGTCCATGCCGATCTTGTCAACTTCGTCAAGCATGAATACCGGGTTATTGGTTCCCGTGGATTTTATGCCCTGTATGATCCTTCCGGGCATGGCACCGACATATGTTCTTCTGTGTCCCCGAATCTCGGCCTCGTCTCTCATTCCCCCAAGTGACATCCGGTAGAATTCCCTTCCGAGCGCCCTCGCAATTGATTTGCCGAGAGAGGTCTTGCCGACCCCGGGAGGGCCTGCAAAACAGAGTATCGGGCCCTTCATATTTTTCTTGAGCTTTCTGACCCCTAGATATTCGAGTATTCGTTCTTTTATCTTTTCAAGGTCATAATGGTCTTCATCAAGGACTTTTTTTGCTTTCTTGATGTCGAGTTTGTCTTTGGTGCTTTTTGACCAGGGTATTTCTACAAGCCAGTCAATATATGTCCTTATTGTGCCTGCTTCTGCACTGTCCTGGTGCATTTTATCAAGGCGGTTTATCTGTTTTATGGCTTCCTTCTCAACCTTTTCAGGCATCTTCGCTTTTTTTATTTTCTTGCGAAGATCCATGATCTCCTCTGTTTTTTCGTCGATCTCGCCGAGCTCTTTCTGTATGGCCTTTAGCTGTTCACGCAGGAAATACTCCCTTTGTGTCTTGTCTATTTCACCTTTTACGTCTGACTGTATCTTCTGCTGTACGAGCAGAAGATCGACCTCTCTGGTCAGTATCTCACTTATTTTTGAGAGTCTTTCTATCGGGTCTGTCTGTTCAAGAAGTTCCTGCGCCTGCTCTGCTTTCAGCCCCAGGTTTGACGCAACAAGGTCTGCCAGCCTCCCCGGTTCTTCAATGTTCTCTATCAGCACGATGATGTCAGGCAGAAATGACTTTCCGAGAGCAAGTGACTTGTCAACAAGCTCTTTAACATTGCGCATAAGGGCTTCAACTTCGATCGTTGATTCGGGCTGTTCCTGGTCGGTTACTTTTTCTATACTGCCGATATAGAACGGGTCTGTCTGTGTGAAATCATTTATCCTTGCTTTTGCAAGTCCCTGTACCAGTATCTTGAGTCTTCCGTCAGGGAGTTTCAGCATTCTGAGTATGGTGCCGACAGTGCCGACCCTGTAAAGGTCTTCTTCGTCCGGGTTTTCGACATTTACATCCTTCTGTGATACAAGCAGTATCAGCTTATTTTCACCGCTTGCGTGCTCTATGGCTTTGATCGACATGTCTCTGCCGACAAAAAGAGGGAGGATCATATAAGGAAATATAACAACATCTCTTACCGGAAGGACAGGCAGTGTTTCCGGTATGTCTATTTCACGTTCCTCTTTTATATCAAATTCAGTCATTACTTCTCCTTTTTAATAGATGGTGCCAGTTCTGTCAGATATTTTGAGAACTGTTTTTTCAAACCTTTATTTTTTAGTGCAAGTTCGACCGTAGCCTTAAGATATCCGAGCTTGTCACCGCCATCATATCTTTTTCCTTCAAATAAGTAACCGTAAACCGGTTTTTTCTTTAGTAAGATCTTTAATGCGTCTGTCAGCTGTATCTCGCCGCCTTTTCCTGGCCCGGTCTTTTCGATAATTTTAAATATGTCCGGTGTCAGTATGTATCTGCCAATTATTGCCATGTCAGAGGGAGCGTCCTCGGCATTGGGTTTTTCGACCATGTCAGTTATTTTAAATACATTTTTTTTGACCTCTTTGCCCGCGATCACCCCGTACCTGTGGATATCCTTTTTGGGGACCTTCTGCAGCGCAAGCACAGTTGCCTGGTGTTTGTTAGAGATCTTTATCATCTCGGAAAGGAGTTTGTCGTCAGGGTCAATTATATCATCACTCAGGATAACAGCAAATGGTTCATCATTGACAAAGGGCTTTGCGCAATGAATGGCATGGCCGAGTCCAAGCGGCATGCCCTGCCTGATGTATGCAAGCTGGTGTCTTGCCAACCGCTGAACTTCTTCAAGCAGGTCATTTTTGCCCTTGCCCTTCAGGGATTCTTCAAGCTGGAATGCATAGTCAAAATGATCTTCTATCGCTCTTTTGGATTTTCCGGTAACTATAATGTATTCCTTTATTCCGCATGCTTCTGCTTCCTCAACCGCATACTGTATCATGGGTTTGTCAACGATCGGCAGCATCTCTTTAGGCGAAGCTTTTGTTGCCGGCAGAAACCTTGTACCGAGACCTGCAGCAGGGAATACAGCTTTCGTCACTTTTTTGGTCATCCACGCTCCTTTAATAAGGGTTTAAAAAGTATAGAAAATAATGGAATAAAATATTTCATATTGTACCACGTTAAAAGAGTTATTGAAAGAGGTCAGGCAGTGTTTAAAAAAGCTATAATACTATAAATATTGATACGTTGGATTCCTGGTAAGAGAGGAAATATGAAGATAAAGATCGTTGCCATAATGGCTGCAGCAGTTTTTTTTATGAATGTTGAAGCTGCAGATGCGGGGAGTAGAAAAGACGTTTTGAATACAATGACCAGGGTCGTGCCTGTAGTGAAATATAATATTATTCATCAGGCTGAAAGTCTTGAAATAACAGTTGATGATATAAAAAAAGGATATGTAGATATAAATAATGCTCTGGTAATTTCTGTAAAAACAAATTCTGATAATGGCTGCCTTGTTGCATTTTTCTTTGATGAAGACTATATAAAAGGTTTGACGGTTATTGATAATAATAATCCCTATAATGTCACCGCATCAGGAGATGAGATCCATATGCCCTATAAGGCAGACGGAACTAAGGCCCGGGAGCTTAAAATAAGGTTTTATCTGTTAAAGGGTGCAAAGCCCGGTAAATACCTGAGACCTTTCAATGTAGTTATCAATGCGATCTGAACTTTCTCACGGGTAATATTTACAACCTGTCCGATCTTCTATTAAAGTTTTTCCCCTGACTGCCGACTTAGATATAAGGGATTGTAGTATTAGGGGGACATTTCGGGGGAAATTTCCAGCAGTATTTCGAAAATATTTCTATTTGTACCCTAGTAGCCAAGCCTTTTCCTTTTTTATAAAAGGGAACAATATCGTTTTGCGAAGGGGGGCTGATAATTATTAATTTTTAAGATCCATTATGAAGCATAATCTGTTTTAAATGTGAATTTAAAAAAAAGGAGTAGGGGATATGAAAAAAATATTGCTAATTATGGCGGCGCTGGCATTTGTTTTAAGTTCTGTGAATGCAATGGCGGCAACAGTAACAGACTCATTGACTTCAACAGCAACAGTTGCTGCAAACTGCAGTGTTCAGAGTGTAACCAATCTTGATTTTGGCGCCTATGATCCGACAAACGCAACTGCTGATGATGATGGAGTCGGCAATGTGCAATTCAGGTGTACTAAAGGCACAGCCTATGGTATGTACGTTACAGGTGCAAAAACAATGACAGATGGAACCGACACTATGAACTTTGAAATATATCAGGAGTTAGGACGCTTAACTGTATGGCCGAGTGTTTCTCCGGGTGTCGGGAGTACAGCAGCAGATAACACAACAATACAAAATGACATATACGGCAGGATCACCGCCCTGCAGGATGTTCAGGTTGGCACATACAATGGTTCTGTTACAGTTACCATTGAGTATTAATTAATGGTCCTCAGGGGCTGCGGGTTATCTGCAGCCCCTGAGATCAATTATGTTTTAAGGGGAGGGGACAGACATGATAACATTTTTTTGTAATCTCAGATATTTAGTATGTATATGCACTTTGATGATGGTACTGCCTGGAAACATCCTTGCTGTTAATTTTTCAATAAGTCCTATCAGGGTATTTTTTGACGCCTCACAGAAAACTAATACACTTACAATAAAAAATGAATCTGACGAACCGGTAACGCTTTAGTTGAAAGCAGTTGAGTGGGGCCAGGACGAAGATGCCAGGAGTGTATACTCTCCAACAAGGGACATTATATTTTTCCCTAAGCTTGTTTCCATCGAGCCGAACCAGAAAAAACTTGTGAGACTTGGGGCAGGAACAGCTCATACTGAATTGGAAAAAACATACAGGCTGTTCATTGAGGAGATACCGCAACCCGGTCTGTCTGATACTACAGCAGTAAAGATCGTGATGAAGGTGGGTGTGCCGGTATTTATTGCACCGATGAAAGATGAAGTGGGCGGCAATATTGAAACCGCCTCGTTATTGAAAAGTGAACTGTCCATGAAAGTAAGAAATGAAGGCAATACACATTTTACTATCCGCTCAATTAAAGTTGCGGGTAATAACAGCTTTGGAGAAGAGGTTTACAGTGCTGAAATAGGGGGCGGATATGTTCATGGGGGCAAAGATAAGGGTTTCACCATCAAGATACCTGAAGCGAAATGCCTTGAAATGCAGACAATGAATATTGAAATAAAAACAGACAGGCTGTCCTTGGGAAAGAAACTTGATGTTGTCAAGAAAATGTGCGCTCTGTAATGTTTGTCTGGTTGTATTTTTCTTTATTCTGATACCTGTCTGCAATGCATTGCCACAAGAAGTGGCTGTCCTTAAAATGATCTTGAACAGAGAAGATAAAGGGGTGTTCTTCTTTGTTCTTACTCCTGATGAAGACGTATGGATGAAAAAGAGTGAATTTGATGCATTAGGGTTTAAGGACGGCACTGGCAGGGTGGTGCTGTATGGTGGAGAGAAATATATCTCCTTTAAAGAAACTTCCGGGGTGAAATTTCGTATTAATGAAGAGGAAGAGGTTGTTCTTGAGGTGACTGCTGATCCTGACCTGTTTATCGAACATGAGATAGACGGGTCAGTAGATAAGCGGCATAACATTGTATCAGGAACGGACCGGTCCGCTTTTGTTAATTATATGTTCATGTATGACCATAGAACAGAAGATGATTTTTTTGGTGCTTCGGCCGAATTGGGGGTAAGCTCCGGTGACTATTTCGGCAGGTCAACTTTTTTAATTAACAAGTCGGCAAGTTCAGAAAAGGCCCTGCGTTTAGTGACCAGTCTTACATATAATGACAGAGATAATATGCAAAAGACGGTGCTGGGCGATTTTTCCGCTTTATCAGGGATGATGGGTCCGTCTGTGGCATTGGGCGGAATAAATTTTTCCAGAAACTTTTCAGTTGCTCCTTACTATATAAGATTTCCGGCCCTGAATATGGGCGGTACCATCGAAACGCCTTCTGATGTGGAGGTGTATATGGACGGACTGCTTGTGAAGAGGGAGAGGATCTCTCCCGGAAAATTTTTATTTGATGATGTCCCTGCTACTGTGGGGCTTGGAACAGCAGAGATCGTTATTAAAGATGCGTACGGCAGAGAGCGTGTTATATCAAAACCATACTATTATTCAGATCATCTTCTTAGAAAAGGTCTTCATGAGTACAGTTACAGTTTTGGATTTATAAGGAAACGTTTCGGTGTTGAAAGTTTTTCTTATGGCCCGCCTGTTTTTACAGGTTTTCACAACTACGGGGTTTCAGGCAGACTTAAAGCCGGATGCTCTGCAGAGTTGTCTGAGGAATTGATCGATTTCGGCCCTTCTCTGTCTATGCTTCTCTCGACCGCAGGGGTTATTGACGCCTCTCTCATATTCAGCAATGCAGGCGGTGCCTCAGGGGCCGGAGGTCTTATGCACTATTCGTTCCAGTCCCGGCCGTTCAGCATAAATGCATCATTAAGAATGAATACCAGAAAACATTCTACGCTTTCGATGGGACCGGATGATGATAAGGCCCGGTCTGAACTTGACCTTGCCGTTGGATTCGGGCTGAAAAGAGCAGGCGCATTAACTGCAGAGTGGTTAATTGCTGATATGTATGAGGGACAAAAGAGGACAATGACAGCGGTTTCATATACCCGGGCAGTATCAAAAAGAACGACTTTCTATATGACGGGGAGTGAAATAAAAGATGCGGGAATATATCATGAGATATTTGCAGGCCTGCATATCTATCTTGATAATAATATTTCAGGAAGCATGAACTACAGCCGGGATGAAAGCATGGAAAGTAAAAAGGCCGCGATACAGAAAAGTCTTCCTGCTGGTACGGGTTTCGGCTACAGGGTCAATGCAGAAGACAATGGAGGTTCTGAAGGGTTTAAAGGTAAGATCCAGTACCAGAACAGCCGCGGTGTGTATGCTGTTGGTCTCAGCAGTGACGAGAGAGATGCCGGCGTTGGATTTTCAATGTCAGGAGGCATTGGTTATATAGACAATTCGTTTTTCTTCAGCCGGCCGATACAGGACAGTTTTGCAAAGGTAAAGGTGGGCGGGCTTGATGATGTGAGGGTGTATAATTTCGGCAATGAGGTCGGCAGAACTGATAAGGACGGTGAATTAATTGTCCCGGGTCTGCGTTCTTTTCATAATAACAGGATAGAGATCGAGAGCAGGGACATCCCGATAAATTATACTATCGGTTCATTGCAGCAATATATAACCCCATCGTTCAGGAGCGGCTCTGTGGTTGAATTTGATGTGAATAAGGTCCAGGCAGTGGAAGGTGAACTATATGTATTGGAAAATGGAAAAGAGGCCCCGATAGAATTAACAATAATATCTGTCTATATTAATGATGAAACCATTGAAGGGCTTGTCGGGCGGCATGGTGATTTTTATATTGAAAACCTGCCCTCAGGGACATATCCTGCAAAAACTGTTTATAAAGGGGAAGAGTGTAAGTTTGATATGTCAATTCCAGTCAGTGATGAGCTGATGCTGAATATGGGAAAAATCATATGTGAGGTGGATAAATGAAAAAAATATTATTAATATTATGCGGTATATCAGTTGCAGCAGGCATAATGTTTTGCCCCGCGTCTGTTTCAGCAGTATGCAGTGTTTCTATGACAGGTTTGAGTTTCGGAAATTATGATGTTTTTTCATCAGTCCCTCTGGATACGGAAGGCTCTGTCAGTGTTCTGTGTAATCAGTCGCCGCCTCCGACCGTGACCATTTCTATCGGCGCAAGCTCTAATTCCGGCAGTTTTGATCCTAGGGCCATGAAGCTTATTGCGGAAAATGATCTACTTGTATACAATTTATATACTGATGCGACCCGGACCCAGATATGGGGCGACGGCAGCGGTAATACAGCTGTTCTGAGCGCTAAAGTGTTCAAGAATAAGAGTTGGAACAATGTTGTATATGGAAGAATAGCGCCCCTTCAGGACATTGCAGCGGGAGCCTACAGCGAAACAATTGTAGTTACCATATTGTGGTGAAATAACGTTCCGGATCCTGTATCAGATATTTACATACTTGTGGAGGTTGATCAGATGGAAAGCAGAGTGAAGTTTGTTGAGGGAATGCAGTTTGTGGCCACTTCGGATTCAGGGCATGCGGTTGTAATGGATGCACCTGTATCTGTTGGTGGAAAAAATACAGGAACCAAACCCTCAGAGCTTATACTTATGGGATTGGGCGGATGCACCGGTATGGATATTATATCTATCCTTGAGAAGAAGAAACAGAAGGTCACTGCCTTTGAGATGAATATAAATGGTGAGGTAGCTGAGAACCTTCCTAAATCCTTTACTGACATTCATGTGGAGTATGTTATTACCGGTAAAGATATTTCCGAAGAGGCTGTGAAAAGAGCGATAGATCTTTCCAGAGAAAAGTACTGTCTGGTAGGCATTACCCTCGGCAAGTCAGCAGATATGACGTTTTCATATAAGATAATTCAGGAATAATACAATGTCCTTTTAAACGGCAGGTCTGTTTAAAGGGACAACTGTTTTCAGGGGGGATAATATCAGAAAACTGCCGGAATACATATCAACACTGGGATTTGTCGGATATATGCCAACTGCACCCGGGACATTCGGCACACTCGCTGCTTTTTTGGTGATAGCGGGCTTTGCCCCTTCTGATAATCTTCTTTTAATTCTATTTTCTTCATTGTTTATTCTTGGTGTATGGTCATCACATCATGCTGAAAAGGTCCTTGGCAAAGACAGCGGTCATATTGTTATAGATGAATTCTGCGGTTACATTGTATCTGTTATGTTCATTCCCCCGGGTTTTGTCTATTATCTTGCGGCATTTATATTGTTCAGGGTCTTTGATATTTTCAAACCATTTCCGATAAGAAATATTGAGAGAACGGTTTCCGGCGGTATGGGAATAATGCTGGATGATGTACTGGCAGGAATCTATGCTAATTTATGTCTTCAGGCAATAATATATTCTAAAGTTATCTGATTTTTGCTGAAAAGATTTATTAAATTATTTCGGCAGAACTCTATAGGGAGGGCAGTATTTACAATTCTGCTGCCTGCGGTCAGGCAGAGTGTGGTTTGATCACAGAACATATTTTGATATTTCTATGGTATCCTTATGTGAAATTCTTGGCTGGTCAGTGAATATCCTGTTTTGAGAAGTTTTATTGCTATAGAATTGCCGGTAACAGTAAGGACTGCTCTGGCGGAGTTGCAGCATGAACTCAGCGGCTGCGGTGCTGATGTAAGATGGGTAAAGCCGGGCAGTATTCACCTTAC
>CBFDEG010000086.1:0-11100 GCA_965603765.1 uncultured bacterium
AAATAAAGCCTGACAGGTCACAACAGGTGATCTTCCCATTTTCCAAATATACATATATTCTGTTAAAATCCCATCATGTCTATAATTAAGGTGCAGGACCTTTCGAAACGGTTCGGGAACATAACCGCAGTGGACAATATCTCCTTTGAAGTCGAGGAAGGCACTATATTCGGATTTCTCGGGCCTAACGGCGCGGGCAAGACAACAACCATAAACATCCTCTGCACCCTGCTCGCCCCTACCTCGGGGATTGCCACCATTTCAGGCCATGACTGCACAAAAAGGTCATCAGAGGTCAGAAAGTCCATTGGCATAGTGTTTCAGGACACGACTCTCGACCGTGACCTCACAGCATACGAAAACCTGTTGTTCCATGCCTATTTGTACGATATAAAAAAGTCCGAAATGAAAGAACGCATTAATGACGCCCTCCACTTTGTTGATCTTTATGACAGGCAGAAGGACCTTGTCAAGGTATTTTCAGGCGGAATGAAACGACGGCTTGAGGTAGCAAGGGGACTGATACACAGACCGAAGGTGCTATTTCTGGATGAACCTACCCTCGGACTCGATCCGCAGACAAGGTCAAGTCTATGGGAGTTCATTGTGGAACTTCCGCAAAAACATAATATGACTGTGTTCATGACTACCCATTACATGGAGGAAGCGGAGGTCTGCGACAAGATAGCGATAATAGACAATGGAAAGATAATCGCTCTTGACTCACCGGACGAACTCAAAAAAACGATCGGCGGTGACGTTATATACATAACTACCTCAGACAACAAAAAGGCAAAGATTGAAATAGAAGAACTACTTCATACATCTGTTTCCGAAAAGAACGGGGAGCTTTATCTCACGACCCTTGAAGGGGATTCATGCATACCGCGCATCATAAGGAAGATTGGCGAGAAGGTCCTCTCTGTCAGGCTCCAGAGGCCGACCCTGAATGATGTATTTCTTAAAATGACCGGGAAGGCCATCAGAGAGAGCGACGCGTCTTCAAGTGACGGCGCAAGGCAGATGGGCCGAACATACAGGAGAAAGTTTGACAGAAATTAATGCTGTATATGTAATAGTCGCAAGAGAGATAAAAAAGTTCACGCGGGAAAAGAGCAGGCTCATCTCCACGCTCGCACGCCCGCTCATATGGCTCTTTCTTGTGGGCGGCGGCATGTCAAGGCTCGTCGACCCCGGTACAGGTGTCTCGTATATGCAGTTCATATATCCAGGGATTCTCGGCATGACAATATTGTTCAGTTCGATATTTTCCTCCATATCAATAATATGGGACAAAGAGTTCGGTCTTATGAAGGAAATTCTCGTTGCCCCGGTATCAAGGCTGTCGATAGTCATAGGCAAGGCATTGAGCGGCACGATCATATCGGTCATACAGGTGCTGATAATCCTCACCCTCTTCCCCTTTCTGGGCATTGAGATGAGCGTCATGTCGGTGTTCTATGTTATCGCGATATCATCCCTGCTCGGACTCTGCATCTCATCGCTCGGTATAATCGTTGCCACGTTCTTTGAAAGCTTCGAGAGCTTCGGAGCCATAATCAATTTCATTGTAATGCCGATGTTCTTTCTATCCGGAGCAATGTACCCTGTTGATAAGCTCCCGCCAATACTGAAGGCCCTGACAAAGATAAACCCGCTCACATACGGCGTTGATGCCCTTAAACATGCAATGTTCAGCGAGAGCGGGATGCACGATTTTTCATTAGTTACCGACCTGACATTCCTTTTTGCAGCCACCGCAATTGCCATCACCGTCGCAAGCATTTTGTTTGAAAGGAAAAATTAAGCGCCTTTGCCTGTCTGTCAGGAAGTTCTTTTTTAGAAAATAATTAATTGGATGGATATTAAAATTCGAGATAAATAGTTATTGGTTTATAGATCATGCGCTAAAATTGGTTACCCTGCGATCAAGGTATCCAGAATTATTTTCTAAAAAAGAACTTCCTGACAGACAACAGAAATGGTTGTTTTTTAACCTGTACTTGTATTAGTCTTATATTTAGTCCCCGATTTACTATAATATATTGTTATGTACAACGAATATTTCGGTTTAGAAGAAGCCCCGTTTTCCATCACCCCTGACCCGCGCTACCTCTACATGAGCGAACAGCACCGTGAAGCGCTTGCTCACCTGATATACGGTTTTAACAGCAATGGGGGCTTTGTCCTGCTTACCGGAGACATCGGCACCGGCAAGACAACTGTCTGCAGATGCCTTCTTGAACAGGCCCCGAAAAATTCGTCCATAGCTTTCATCCTTAACCCGAAGGTAAATGCTGAGGAACTTCTCGCAACTATATGTGACGAGTTCGGGCTCCAATACCCTGCGGGCAATACGAGCATCAAGGTATTTATTGACCTTATCAATGATTTTCTGCTCGATGCTCACTCAAAGGGACGCAAGGCTGTTCTGATAATCGATGAGGCGCAGAACCTCAGCACAGATGTGCTTGAACAGTTACGGCTCCTGACAAACCTCGAGACCAATCAGCACAAACTGCTCCAGATAATCCTTCTCGGCCAGCCTGAACTCAGGGACAAACTTGCAAGAGATGACCTGAGACAACTGTCACAGAGAATAGTGGCACGTTTTCATCTCGGGCACCTCACAAAGAACGATATCAGCGCCTATATCTCACACCGTCTGGCAGTAGCCGGAGTAAAAAAACAATTGTTCCCTGCTTCAACCATGAAAAGGCTTTTTCAGTTAAGCAAAGGAGTCCCGCGGCTTATAAATGTATTGTGTGACAGGTCATTGCTCGGCGCATTCACACAAAACAGGGAAACCGTGAACAGCTCAATTTTGAACAGCGCTGCAGCAGAGGTCTTCGGAAAAAACAGTGAATATAACCAAAAGAAAAACATATACGCATGGGGACTTTCGCTCCTGCTGATCTTAACAGCAGTCACCGTAATATATACATCATATTACGGTAAAAGCACTGAAACAGCTGCAGAGGAAAGCACTGAGAATACCGCGCCTGCAAAGGCAGTTGCCGCCCCTTCGGATAAAACCGATATTTTAAAACTGCCGGCAGGAACAACAACTCCGAAAAGCAGACAGACCGCTTTCAAGTCTCTCCTGAATTTATGGGGTATTGAATATATTCCCGCTGACAATGCCACGGCATGTGACTTTGCCCTTAGCCGCGGACTCTGGTGCGAACATGATCGGGGCAGTCTGAGGAGCCTTGTCATGCTTGACCGTCCCGCAGTGCTGAAACTGTTCGGGGATGAAGGACGTTCGTTCTATATTACCTTGCGTTCAATAGACGGTGAAACAGCCGGCATAATACTCAATAATGAAACAATGAAAGTATCTTTGAATGAGATCAAGTCTAAATGGCTTGGCGATTATTCATATATCTGGCAGCCCCCTGCCGGATACGTATATGATATAAAACCCGGCACAGACAGTCCCTTAGTTGAGTGGCTTAAAGAACAGATGAACAGGATATATCAAAATGACGGCCCGTCCGATACCGGCACTGTATATGACGAAAAACTCGAAAAAATGATAAAACGATTCCAGTCTGAAAAAGGACTTGTCCCTGACGGTATCGTTGGAACACGAACACTTATTCATATCAATACGGCAGTGATGGAAAATATACCGACCCTTAAGCAGAAGCAGGAGAAAATATAGATCATGTCCTTTATTCTTGACGCGCTTAAAAAACTGGAACAGAAACGCCAGCAGGGGAATGTCCCCGACCTTATGACAGTACATCCGAAATTGATCAGGGAAGAGGAAAAACGTCCTGTCCGGACATATGTGATCATCGCTGCCCTGGTGGTCAATGCGGCGGTACTGCTTTTATGGGCGAGGCCATGGGAGCAAAGAGAACCTGACATTCAAACATCAAATATCCAAACAACAAAAAATATAACCGCGCCACCCGTGAAAGCAGAGCCTGAGCAAAGCCCTCCGGCGATCACTGAACAATTACCCTCACCGAAGAAAGAATCAAATAACAACAAAAACACCATTGTCCCTGAAAAAAAACCTGTTGTACAGGAGCAGGAAATATCAGAGACAAATGAAACAGAGCTGCGGCTCGATATCTCCGGCCAGGAACTTAAGGAACTTAAGGATCAGATAAAAGAAGAAAAGACACAAATATATGAAAGACCGGTTCCGGCTGTAATACCTGCTGAGAAGGTCAATGATCCGGCAGAAAGCATTGTCCTTGAATTCGGCCAACTGCCTGTCTCTGTCCGGGATGAACTGCCGAAGATAACTATCAATACCCACATCTACTCTAATGACCCTGCAACAAGGATTGCCAGCATAAACGGCAGTATCAATCATGAAGGTGACATGGTAACAAAAAGTCTCACACTTGAAGAGATAACAGAAAACGGAGTGGTCCTGAACTACAAAGGCCTGCGCTTCAATATGAGGGCATTTTAGATCTATACTGCCTGAAAACACCCTTCTATATAGATTTCACCCGCATCAGTCCTGAACGGGACAACAACGATCTTTTCATTCGTCTTGTGCGATATGCTGTGGTTCTTCCCTATAATTGTTGTCGGGATAGAAGCTTCAAACTTAAATCCGCTCTGGGCAAGTTTCATCCTTCCGCCTCCGGACACCATATTTGTTATCTCACCGACCATGTCAGCTATTTCACTGTCAACACTCTCTTTCTTCTCTCCGAATATCTTGTCAGCAATATCACAAATAGCTGCCTCTGAAAAAGATATTACGAGTGTCCCTTTGTACTTATCTCCACTGAACCCCATTATCCCGGATACATCACCCGAGAGAGCGTCAACGTTATCCTCTTTATAATAAGCCTTACCGCTTGATGCAGTTGTAGAGGCCATTGTTGACAGAACATTTACAAGTGATTCAGTGAACGGATTGATCAATTCTTTCTGCATGATAACTCTCCAATAGCTTTAATTCTATGACCGTATTCATTACGGTAACCATCTTATCGATAAAATTCGCAGAATACTTAAGGAATTTCAAATCAGCATGAAACACCTTATTACCCCAACATAATTACTTGATTTTATATAAAATATTTAAAACATACGACATGAAGATAATTATCTATTAAGGAGGTCACAATGAAACGGCTCCGTATTAAGACTATATTTACAGAACCCGGTATCAGTCAGACAGTAACTGTCTGCGGATGGATAAGGACAAAGCGTGAATCAAAAGGGGTTGCCTTTATAGCCCTCAGCGACGGCTCAACACAGGACACGCTTCAGCTTGTCATTTCTGCAGAGTCGCCTGCATTCACTCAATTAACCGCCTGTAATAACGGCGCTGCCATTAAAGCTGTCGGTCTCCTGAAAGAATCACCTGCAAAGGGCCAGAAGGTTGAACTGGAAGTCCTGGAAATAGATATTTACGGAGATGCCCCCGCTGAGACATATCCGCTCCAGAAAAAAGGACACACCCTCGAATTCCTGAGAGAGATAGGACACCTGAGACCGAGGACAAATACCTTCGGCGCTGTGTTCAGGGTGCGCAATGTGCTTTCAACCGCGGTGCATGAGTTTTTCCAGTCACGCGGCTTCACCTGGATACACACCCCGATAATCACGGCAAGCGACTGTGAAGGCGCGGGCGACCTGTTCACAGTCACATCTCTCGACCCTGACAAGCTCCCAAGGGACAACAATGGAGAAGTCGATTACTCACAGGACTTTTTCGGCAAGCGTGCGTTCCTGACGGTCAGCGGACAGCTTGAGGCGGAGTTCATGGCAATGGCAATGGGCGATGTCTATACCTTCGGCCCAACGTTCAGGGCTGAGGACTCGAACACTTCCCGCCACCTTTCGGAGTTCTGGATGATAGAGCCTGAAATGGCCTTTGCCGACCTTAATGATGACATGCAGCTTGCTGAGGACTTCTTTAAACATCTCTGCAAAAAGGTCGTCGAAACATCTGAGTCAGAGATATCGTTCTTTGAAAAATTCTATAAAAATACTTCAATAGATGAGCTTGAAAAACTTTCTGAAAAACCTTTCACACGCATCACATATACTGAAGCTGTCAATGAACTGAAAAAATCTAAAAAGAAGTTCGAGTTCCCGGTCAAATGGGGACTTGACCTCCAGTCAGAGCATGAACGGTATCTGACAGACGAAGTATTCAAGGGACCGGTGATCGTAAAAGATTATCCAAAAGAGATTAAAGCCTTTTATATGCGCCTCAATGACGATGAAAAGACCGTTGCGGCAATGGATGTCCTTGTCCCTAAAATCGGGGAGATAATCGGCGGGAGCCAGCGTGAGGAAAGGCTTGTTGTCATTGAAAACAGGATGAAGGAATCCAGCGTGCCGCATGAAAATATGGACTGGTACCTTGACCTCAGAAGGTACGGCTCGGCCCCCCACGCGGGTTTCGGCCTCGGATTCGAGAGACTCGTCCAGTACATAACAGGGATGCATAACATCCGCGATGTGATACCCTGTCCCCGTGCGCCTCATTTGATAAGATTTTAGTGTTATACTTTAATAATTAATACAGACCATTTAAACAGACAGTATGAATATCTTACAAATGCGAGGACCGCTTATGAATTACAATGAATTACTGGAGCAATTACGATCACTGGAAATAAAAGAGATGAGAGAAGACCAGCCTGAGCACATGGAGTTTGTGATCACAGCCAGCCGCCTTGACAGTCTGAGTTCAATCCTTAAAGGCTTCTATGGTCCAGCCTCTGCATCACCGGAAGAACAGCCTTCAAATGAGGCCAAAAAACATGCCGGTCCTTACGGGGGCATAAGAAAAGGTCAGACACTTTATTATTTAAACAGCGGGGAAGTTTCCCATTGCGCCCTGTTATGGCCCTGGGGTGACGGGCAGTCAATAACCATTAAGCTTTATCAGGATAAAAACTAACGTATCAGCATATACATGCCCTACGCGGTCCTGTCTTTTAAAAACTCCCCGAAGCGCTTATCAACCCTGGCAATATGATCAAGTATCCAGTCAACTATTATCTGATTAGTCTCCATAGAGAGATCATATGAACCCGGTTTTGCGCCGCCTTCAAGTTCCGGGATCCTTGCCTTTATCCGTTCAAAGTTTGCGATAAACTTTTCATGATGCTCTCTGTGCTGTTCAAATGCAGGATAACCGCATTGCTTCATCAGCTTTTCCTCTTCACTAAAATGAAAGGTTATATATTCACCCAGGAATTTCACAACATCCCCTATCTTATATTTGCATACGCTCTGCTTTATCGCCGCAACCAGATCATTTATCCTCAGGAAAAGCTCTTTATGCTGAGTGTCGATTATCTCAACACCTACTGAAAGCTCATCTGTCCACTGCATGTAAGACCTCCTCAAGTATTAATATCTGCTTCATAATATATCTGATATTTCCATTCATGGCAATTATTCTTTATAATATATGGCGGTCCAGACAGAATTATTCGAACTCAGCCAGAGGAGACATGTTGAACACTGAAAAACCGGAAAACTGCAGCAGTCATCATAAAGAGCAAATGCATTTACTGGACCGTTCAGGTCAAGAACCGGGCAGCACAACAAGGATCAGAACAGAGAAGAAGTTCGGAATTGATGAGAACAGGCCCATTATCTGCGCAAACTGCAGCAATGTAATAACCTCACCGGAATATATCATATCAGTTGACGGGGAGCACGAGCAGGCATTTACAAATCCTGACGGTTTTACATATGAAATAGGCTGTTTTTCCTTCGCAAAGGGCTGCCTGGTGCTCGGCGAACCGACCGAAAAAGATACATGGTTTGAAGGATTCAGATGGAACTACAGCACCTGTTCCAGCTGCAATATACATATCGGCTGGTACTACGAAAATGAAACCGAAAGCTTCTTCGGGCTGATACTTGACCTGCTTGCAAATTCAACGAATACAACCTTTGATGTTTAGTTACTACTATCAATATCTTTGATCCTGCTCCTGACGACCATATCACCTTTTCCCAGATACTCTTTTCTGGCAACAATAAGAAATACCCTGCCCTTCTGTTTCAGATGTCCTGCAATGAGCTCTGCGTCTTCATCATGACCGAAAAATATATCGACCCTGCCGTGGTCGCGTATTGCACCGCCTGTGTCCTGCACAAGAACAAAACGGTTCACACTCTCCCAGTCTGTTATTTCATTATTTTCAAACATCGGAAGCTCCGTCCTGATAAAGGCGAGTCCGCCCCTGGGGGCCGCTCGTTTATCCATTGCTATTGAACGGTATGGGGTCAGAGGTACCTCTATGTCCCCGAGCGGGCCTTCATTAACTATACGGAAAAATGTATAGCTCTGATTATAGTTCAGTATGTCACGGACCTCATCAGGGTTATTGTAGAGATAAGCCTTTATTGACTGGAGCGAAATGTCCTCCAGTGGAATTCTGTCAGTAAGCACCCTTCCAACTGCCCTGTACGGGTGTCCGTTACGCTGCGCATAGTTGACCCTTATGGTCGTACCATCATCAAGGTTTATGAGGCCGGAACCCTGTATCTGAAGAAAGAAAAGCTCTATCTCCTTAACGTACGCAATTGGTTTCGCCCTGTCCTCAAGAGACTTTTCGTAAACAATCTCTTCTCTGCTGTCATAGGGAATCAAATATTTACCGTCAACACGTCCAACGATCTGTTCATTATTCCATTTCTCTGAGAAACTACTGAGGTTTACCTGTACAAGATCATCAGGGACCTCATACACAGGCTCATTGAAGTCATCGGTCGGCATACTGCTGCCTTCAAGAACAGGCTCATAATATCCGGTAAAAAAAGCTCCGCCATCCCCGTTCCTGCTCTCAAATATATTGAACTTTTCTCTGATCTGTTCATCCAGGTCGATACCGCTGTGGTTATGAATGGTTTCTAAAAAAAGCTCAAGAGAAGCGACCATCTCCTCAGGGGAGTACAGCATATCACCATACCGAAAACTTCTATCAGGCGGAAGCCTTCTGTAGTAACTGACAGACTGTTCAACGGCCCGTTCAATACCGTCATATTCAAGATCATCAGACCAGGGATAAGATTCAAGCTGTTCATATGATAATTTTTCGAGAGATGGTTCGGCAGGAGGCTTAATAAATGCAGTACATCCGTACAATAAATAAGTTACGACAAAACAAAATATAAAGAAAACTCCGCTTTTACATTTCATTTTCAGGAGCCCTTGCATTCACCGCAGGGAAAGTAAAGGTTCATGGCCTGCTTCATCTTTTCGAGCGCCTCTTCCTGCGAAGCGCCCTTTGCACTGAAGCCCGGAATTCTTTCACTCGTTACGACCCACTTGCCGTTATCATCCTGATATACGATAAAATCTTTCATGCCATAAAATTACTAGACGATAAAAATTATAACACATGGGAAGCCATGTGGATCCGGATAAAGATCTCTAAAGATCAGTGACAGGTCTTGATGAATTCTTTATACTGCATTGGCGGATCATTAATCTCCACACCAATACTGAATGACACCCCATAGGGAGACGGCTTGGGCCTGAACCACTTGACATCACATTTCATATCTACCATCTCACCTGTAGGCAGTTTACACTTCAGGTCGAGTGATGTCTGAGCAGCGATATCAACAACATCAAAAAGTGTGGCAGTCACCAGATGGAGCCCCTTTTCAGAGAAATTCATTATGATGCCGGAATACGATGAATCGCCCAATACTATTTTTGCATCAAGACTGTCAGATAATCTTTCGGCTGTTCTCTGTTCCATTTCAATTTCCTTGCTGTTCATAGTTGGTATTATACCAAAAAAATAAAATAAGTATATAAATATTTCATATGCATGAAGGTTCTGATAATTTATATTTCAATTCTGATAGAATTTATAAAAACCATTTTAAGAGGAAAAAACAAGAATGAGATTGTTAATGTTCTACGCCCCGTCATTCTGGTACAGGACCTATAAAAAAGTACTTGAAGACCTGCCTGACTGTAACAAGGAAGAGACAGCTCAGGACAGTGTTGTAGTGCTCTACCATGCTGAAGAGGAAGACACCGCAAAAAAAAGCAGTGTCATAACAAAATTCATAAAGAACGTGAAATGGCTCTCCGGAAAATTCAATACCAGAAACATTGTACTCCATTCCTTCGGCCACCTTTCAACCTCAAAGGCCCCGCCTGACTTCACCGCAGATATGATGGAAGAAGTGAAAAAGCGGTTACTAAATGCCGGGTTCAATATAACAGAGACACCGTTCGGTTATCTCAATGAATGGAAGATACATGTAGCAGGAGAATCACTGGCAAAAGTATTCAAAGAATTCTAAAACTCGCAACTCGTAACTATTAATTCTTATTATCTATCATATCGATCCTGTCATATGCCCTCTCCTTGTGGCATCCGGGTATGCATCTCCCGCCTGTTTTGCTTTTATAATAATAAAGGGGAATGCTCGCATTACCAAACATGAACTCTTCACGTAGATGATCATACTGGTCAGAGGCATGTATATCGTGGCAGGCGCTGCAAGTCCTGCCCTTTTTCCTGTTGACATGCAGGTTGTGCAGATTGGTCTCGCCATTTCTGAAGTTCGTTATTGTAGTGGTGCGCTTAGAAGTAACAAGAGCTTCCTTGTGACAGTTAAAGCAGAGATCATATGTGCCCTGTATATAGGCTGTATAGAATTTGTGAGGAAAAGAGAGCCTCAGTATGAATGCATTATCAGAACCATGAGGATTATGGCATGCCGAGCAGTTACCCTGTGCAACAGGCCCGTGCTGAAACCGCCTCTCCTTCCATTCGCTCTTGTCCTTATGGCACTTATAACATATAGCATCGACCTTATCAAGAAGCAGATATTTATGATCAGAATAATGAGGCGAATGACATGAAACACAACCGCCCTCAGAGGCTGGTTTGTGTTTAACATCATACTGACTGATCTCATCCCGCTTGGCCTCGTGGCATGAAAAACAGAGCTGGTCGGACTTCTTTTTCAGGCGCAGACTGTCAGTGCCGGAATGAGGATCATGGCAGTCAGTACAACCGGATCTTATCAAAGGCTCATGAACATTGTCCTTCATCATACCTTCTACCATTTCATCATGACACGAAAGGCAGAGGTTCGCCCCTGTGTCGGTCAGCCTTG
>CBFDEG010000087.1:0-11078 GCA_965603765.1 uncultured bacterium
ATGATATTGAACGCGCGAAAAAGTTTTATTCGGACATGTTCGGCTGGGATATTAAACAGGTAGCGGATATGGAATACTGGTTTGTCACGACTTCCGGGGAAAATGCAGTAAACGGCGGGATGATGAAGAGGCAGCACCCGCAGCAGCCTATTACCAACTATATCGATGTGTCTTCAGTAAACGATTATGCAGCAAAGCTCGAAAGACTCGGGGGCAAAACAGTCGTTCCTAAAACGCCGGTCCAGGGAATGGGATATTTTGCAGTATGTCTGGATACTGAAAACAATTCCTTCGGTCTATGGGAAGATGACAAAAACGCAAAATAAGTATAACAGACAGATCCATGGTCAGGTGAAAGTTCTCCTTCCGTTTATAACAGCCATGTGTTTCATGCTATTGTCATGCGCCACCACAAAATTGACCGCAGCATGGAAAGACCCTGCCTTTCATGGTACGTTCAGGAAGATCGTTGTCATGGGTGCGGTCAAGTCCCTTTCGATCAGAAATACCTATGAAGATGAATTTGTGGAAAGCCTAAAAGCATATGGTATAGACGCGGTCGCCAGCTACAAGATCGTACCGGTTGAGATGATACAGGACATGGGGTTTGTCATGGAACAGATAAGAGAGACAGGCGCCGATGCCGTACTTATAACAAGGCTCCTTGACAGGAAGACCCAACGGATCTATGTGCCCGGAACGGTTTATACTGTGCCGCATTATTACCATAAATGGGGACATTACTACGATCACATTTATTCTCCCGGATATGTGGTGGACGAGGATTATGCCTATGCGGAGACAAATATTTATACTGTACACAACGAACAGATAATCTGGTCCGCGCAATCAGAGACATTGATATCCGACAATAATGAGAAGCTCATCAGCTCTTTCGTAAAAACCATTGTTGACAGACTTTCAGCCAGCAGGCTTCTCGGTTATTAAGCTGTTACCTCATGCAACGGTCTTTGTTGCGGGGGATTGTTCGGATGAGACAATGAAGCATGAGGTGTGTAGACCTCAGATGCACTTATGTAATAAGTCTCTCGAACCTGTCGGGCAATTTACTCTCAAAACTCAAGGGGTCACCGGTAACCGGGTGTTTAAACATAAGATGATATGAATGCAGCCCGAGCCGTTTGAGCGGATCTGTTTTTGCCCCGTACTTTTTATCGCCCGCAACAGGATGCCCGATGTCCGAACAATGAACGCGTATCTGGTTCTTCCGACCGGTTTCAAGAAGTATATCAAGAAGTGAATACTCACGCCCTGCCCTGATGACCCGGTATTTTGTTTTCGAAAGCTTTGCCCCTTCCGAATGCCTGTCACTATACACCTTAAGAGACTTCGTCTCACTCAAGCGGCTCATGATCTCACCCTCTTTCTTCGCAGGCGTACCCTCAACAAGCGCGTAATACCGCTTGTCAACCTCTTTCCAGCCATACTGAAGTATCTTTTTCACCTTCTCATTCTTTGCAAACACGAGCAGGCCTGACGTGTCCCGGTCCAGCCGGTGCACAATAAATATCCTCTCCCGCGTCCGCGGAGTCCGCAGTTTGAGCAATTCATTCAACTGGTAATACGCGGTCATTGTCTTTTCTGTCTCAGAGGCAATGGTCAGCAGTCCTGCCGGTTTTTCCATAACAATTATATCGTCATCCTCAAAAACAATTTTGATCCCCGTAGACAAAACCACTTTTGATTCGCCCTTATCCCTGCTGATCGAAACCGAATCTCCCTTACGCAAAAGATGCTCAAACCCCTCTGCAGGGTTTCCATTCACCTCAACTGCCTTGTGTTTCATCAACTGCCTGACCTTGGTCCGCGTAAACCCGGCATCCGTCAGATAATCAATGAGCCTGCATTCTTTTTTTACACGATAATCAGCCATGAGGAAAATATTATAGCACGTACGGGCAGGCCCCTGTGCCTGCCCTGGCCTGAAATGAGCACCTGAAAAGGCAGGGCAACGTTAAAAGCAGGGCAACCACAAAGGGATTGCCCCTACGGCGCTGGGATCATTTAATTATTATAAATATGAAGAAATGAGAATGGATTGATGTGTAATGCACCTGAATGCAGATCAGCACAGGCTTATTTATCTGGAAATTCAGACCATTTTACAAGCTTCGTCAGAGTATTCACTTTCGTTTCCAGAAGTATCATAAGCTGTTACTGCAAAGCACCAGGTGCCGGGCTCAAGGTTACTGATTATTGCTCCTGTAAGATTGCCAACATCTACTGATACAGTATAGCTTCCGGAAGAATTCCCGTAATATATTTTGTAGCCTGCAAGGTCTGTCAATGGGGTTCCATCTGCATTTGTAGTTGAAGCATTCCATGTAAGGGTTGTTGAGATTATATCATTACTTTCATTACTATCATTACTATCATAACTTCCTACACTACCAGACATCCCTCCTCCTCCGCCGCATCCGATGGTTATGATAAGAAGGCTGAGGAGTATTGTTAATGTTGTCAGTCTTTTATAGTTTATTGAGATCACGTTATCACCCTTTATGCCTTTTCAGGCTTTACTATTTATGTTCGTTTCTTAATATTATTTTCGATATAATACAGGCTTCCTTTTGGTGAAAAAGTGATTATAATCACTATATGTAAAAATATAGTGTTTACTATGCTGAATTGCAATGAATAGTGACATATTGCCTTGATATATTTTGTGTAAGATGCGCTAAAGACGAAAAAAAGAGGCAAGGGAAATGCCCTTGCCTCTTGCCTGTAGCCCTGCCGGCAGGCAGGCTCTAAGCTGTCTGTTTAGAGTACCAGCGACTTCTTTGCGCCGTTACCGCGTGACGCCTGAAGCATTTCGTAAAGGATGTCGAGTGATTTGATTCCGCTGACATCTATCCCAAGCCTCTTGGCCACCTCTTTATTTCCGATGTGCAGCGCGAATTCAGTGTTGCCGTGATGGTCGGGAACGCTGATCACGGGGTGTCTGTCGATCACCACGTTTTGTGACTTGAACTTGCCCGGTGCGATCTTCCAGTAAGGCTTTCTCGATTTCTGGCCGCCCGAACTATTCAGGTAATGGTTCTGTATATTTTCATATGACTTCTCAAAGTCATCCTCTGACTGGACATACTGCAGGTCCTTGACCGTCTTTCTGTAGACCCTGGTGCCCTGCTGTGACGGGATGAGCCTCTGGAACTTCGAGAAGAGCTTGTTCTTATTTTCATTATTGAATTTACATTCCCTGATGTACGCGCCATGGTCGAACATGAGCTTCAGATAGAAATGGCTCTCATCCGTCTCTTCCTCGAACCCGACCTGAAAGGGCTTTTCACCGATTATCCCGATAGCGGCGATCGAAAAAGGCTCGTGGTATTTCTGCCCCGGATGCTCAAGATCAAGGAAAAGCTGGTAGTCCGTATCCTGTATGAGCACGAACTCTCCCTTTACCCTCTCGAGCTTATTCCGTATCCTTACTAGCTTGTCGTAATACTCCTCATAATACAGACCCGACTCCAGTATGCTTATGTCCTTGAGCCTGCAGTTGGTGAGGCAGGAATCCGTCCTTGCCTTTTCGATGATCTTGCCCCTTGTCCTTTCAAGTGTCTCCTCTATCGCCCTTCTTCTCGGCATCATGCTCTTTTCAAGCTCGATGAATTCCTTCAGTTCATTTGTAAAATCCAGTATACATGTGTCTTCCATTTCATCCTCCAATTATAATTCGGGGTTATTATTTATACGTGCAGCCATCCCCTGAGATCGTACCGGGTATCTCCCGGTAATAATAATCTACAGGTACCGGCCTCATATTTCCTTGACCTTATGGGTCCATAATCAAAACTCATGGTTTCCAGGATATTTGCAAAAACTCACAGGTTGTTTTAAGTTAAAACCCAATGGATACAAAATTAAAAGTATTCTGCACGGTTGCGGAAACAAAGAGTTTTACCAGGGCGGCCAAAATCGTCCACCTGTCCCAGCCCGCTGTATCACTGCAGATACAGGCCCTTGAGGAGTTCTTCGAGACAAAACTCTTCGACAAGACAGGGAAAAGTGTGAGCCTCACCCCTGCCGGGGAAATACTCTACGAGCACGCAAGCCATATCCTGGGCCACTATAATGAAATACAGAAAGAGATCAACAAGCTGACCGGCACGATGAAGGGCGCCATTGAGATCGGCGCAAGCACCACACTCGGCAACTATATACTCCCCCAGATCATTACCGACTTCAAGAGGGTCCACCCGAAGATCAAGATCAATCTGCGCATCGGAAACACTGCCCGGATCGAGGACCTCATGCACTCGGGATTCGTTGACTTCGGCATTGTCGAAGGCAGTACATCAAAGGTCAACACAACGACCGAAACAGTGATCTCGGACCAGCTGACCCTGATCGTACATCCCAATCACCCTCTGGCAAAAAAGAAGTCCGTCTCAGTACTCGAACTTACCAGGGAACCCTTTATCCTGAGAGAACAGGGGTCAGGCACGAGACAGCAGATAGTGGAATTCCTTGACAGGCACGGTCTCGGCATCCAGGACCTCCATGTCGCACTCGGCATGGGCAGCACCGAATCAACAAAGGCGGCTGTCGAGGCAGGCAACGGGGTAGCGATACTGTCGCGCTGGGCCGTACGAAAAGAGGTAGAGGACGGCAGACTGAAGACCGTCAGGATCCGTGAGGGCGATATCCCCCGCAGCCTTTCACTTATCTACCGCAAAAAACAGATGCTCTCCCACGCCGACAACGAGTTCATCCTCTTTATAAAGAATTATCCTTACGATACCTTTTAATTCTGATAATATTTTTTTGTTTTTTATGTAGGGGCCGGCCCCCGCGCCTGCCCTGGCCTGAACGGGCATTGTGTCAACAACGAAAAACACATCAACGACGACGATGGTATAAACGTAGGGGCCGGCCCCCGTGCCTGCCCTGGCCTGAACGGGCATTATGTCAACACAGGGAAACGGCAACGTTACACGACAGGGCAACCACAGGGGGATTGCCCCTACGGCGGGGTGAAACAGGCGGGGTTATCATTGGCGGATATTGCACATCGTTTTAAATCATATACAACGGCCCAATACCGTATTGGTGTCAGCAAATTTAATTGGCCGCCATTTCCCGGCAAATTATGGCAGCGCAATTATTATGAAAGAATAATCAGGAATGAAAATGAATTAATGAAGATCAGAGAATATGTCCGAAGCAATCCATTGCAATGGGACACAGACAAAGAAAACCATACAATATAGGGGTTTGATTAATCAAACCCCTACGCACTTAATTGGCGGAAGCGTGTAGGAATCGTGGGTGGTGTCGCCCATTATTGGCAGAATATTATTTGCAAGGTTTTACCACCTATTGAGTTCATTTTGGCCCTGCAGCTTCCAATGGCTTAATGCAATAGTAGGTCCCGATAACTCCGCCCTCTATGTCTTTGCACTTGATCACGAATCCGGCCCGCGTCAGGAGCCCGTCCATGATCCAGTCATAGGTCGAGAACTCTTTCCTGAAATGGACTTCCGCATCCCCTTTAAGAAAATCACCGCCCCCGGATGCAAGCTTCTTTATCAGGGCCGGTATATTCTCAACCTTATTTCCATCTTCAACTACAGCATCATAAAAATACAGCTGCCCTCCGGGCTTTAACATTTTGTACATGCGTTCCAGCGCTATCGCCTTCCATAAGTCAGGCAGACGATGTAATGCGAATGCCGCGACAATGCAGTCAACAGAAGAATCCTCGATCTCAACGGTCAGAAAACCTTCATGGCAGAACTCGATATTCGAGGCACCGGCCTTCTCAGCATTTGCCTTTGCGCAATTGATCATGGCCTCTGAAGCATCAACGGCATAGACCTTCGCGCCTCTTAGAGCCGCCTGAACAGCAAAAGCGCCGGTCATGGAGCCGAAGTCTATAAATACATCCCCTTCTTCAATTCCAAGAGTATCAAGAACTGCATCACTCTCACTTTCCATTTTCCGGGAGGCCGGATCACCCTGGTCATTCATCTCTACTTCATCCTGTTTGAACTCATTGTACAGCCACGATATACGGTCTTTCATATTCATCTCATTTCTCTCTCAGTGTAACGTCTTTGGGGTTGCTTATTATAATACATATGCTTGGTGTCGAAGTAAAAGTCCGTTCCATTCGATATTCGTCGTTTATTCTGTCGTTCCCCTCACCCCTTGCCTATTGCCCGTCTTTATAGTTTAGACCTGACAATATGGGCTATTGACACTCCGCCCGGCTCATGTTAAGAATACGTTAAGAGAAATAATAAAAGTGACCATGCAGATGACATTTTTCAAAAAGTTATCAATTCTCATCATATCCGCCTATTCACTCGCCTTCAGTACGATGCCGAATGCAGCCTGTATCCCCGCACAGCAGGATGTCGAAGGCCCCTACTATCTCCCCGGAGCACCGTTCAGGACCGGGATAGCTGATCCGGACGAGCCCGGCGAGCGGCTCATAATAAAGGGGACCATATCTGCCCCGGACTGTACCACGCCTGTCCCGCAGGCCCTTGTCGAGGTCTGGCAGACAGATACAGAGGGCGTCTATTATTACGAGGACAAGGAGTACAGACTGCGGGGGCAGTTGAGAGCAGACAAAAACGGGCACTACGCGTTCCGGACCATAAAACCCGGGCGCTACCGCATAGGCGATCTCGGGTACAGGCCCGCACATATCCACATCAGGGTCTCGCATCCCGGCTACACCACCCTTGTGACGCAGATCTATTTCTCAGGTGATCTCTTTCTCTGGCCCAACGATGCCTGTGGTAATAACTGCAGGTCGAACGACCCCGAACGAATCATTGGATTAAGCAGGGGAACAGGGACGGAAATGGAAGCGACATTTGATATTATCCTTAATACAAAGTAATAGTTTAAATTTGAGGTACAAGAGCTTCCCAAAAGTCTGAGCAGAAACGACAGAGGGTAAGCGGGCAAGTTAGGAAGTGGAGAAGTAACAACTTTAAACTTACCCTCTTTCACGCTTCCACGCTTTCATAAAGGTTAACAATAGAAAGAATTAATGCCCCTTTGAAATGACTCCCTTATATTCCGCTTCCTTCACATCAAGTATCTCGTTGAATTGTTCGAGCAGTTCTTCTCTGTTGAGCTGAGCATACCAGCGTCCGCGTCTTACATATATATGGTCAAGGAATTGACCGCCCCTTGTTTCGACCAGTTCGATAAATTCATCTATATATTTTGATTTGAACTTGCTGCTGAATGTATTGAACAGAACTATCTTTCCGCCTTTAAAGTTGTTCTTATCAACAAATGTCCATAATGGGACCGCCGGTCTGAACCACCATATCGGCGAGCCCAGGAATATCAGATCGTACCGGCCCATGTCAACGGTTTCCGGTTCAATAGAAGTGGTCTTCACTTCTGTCCAGGCATCCTTGGACGCCTTCATTCCACCGCCGAAACCGTCATATCTTTCTGCCCTGATAATGACCGTATCAGCCTTAAACCATTCAATAATTTCATCTGCAGCTGCCCTGGTATTACCGGTATACGAATAAACAACAACCAAGACCTTCGCCCGAGCTTCATCATTTGCACCGGGTCCCTCGTTCTCATCTGATCGGGCAGTACCCGTAAAGATCACGAACGTGCCGCAAAGTATACATAGAATAAATGGCATATACATTCTTTTCATACGGTATTCCTTTCATTGCTCCGGTTGAATTACTGACTGCTTTGAATTATCCCCTGAACCCATGACCACTTAACAACAAAGATAAGATTGACGGGAACGCGTGGGGATCAACCCATCTGTTCATTTCTTTAAAGGCTCTCATTCTGTTCCTCATTAATATTGTCCCACCTTTCCTGCAATGTTTCTACTTTTCCCGCATCTATATCTCTCGTCTGCCATAAAGCTGATATGGGCTGGAAGAACTGGATTCCTGCCTCCGCAGGAATGACATTTGTTACTTCTCCACTGTCTCTACTAACCCACTGAAGTTCCTGTCCCACTGCAGTTTCTGTCGTTCCCATCACCCCTAACCTCTTACCCATCGTCACTCTTCCCCAAACATTCTGTCCCGGCAATTGCGCCTGCCTTAAAAATCGTGTATATATATTCCTATATGATCAACCATTTTTCTCTTCTTTGTTCAGATTTACTGCGGGGTAAGTAATGAACTGGTACAGGCTTGGTGTAAAAGATATTTTTGATAAGCTGGAAACCACTGAGAGCGGATTGAGTGCTGCGGAAGTAGAGGAACGCTTCAGACGATACGGGCCGAACAAGCTTGCCGAGGGAGAAAAGACAAGCAAAATAAAAATACTTGTCCACCAGTTCAAAAGCCCGTTGATCTACATCCTGCTCATAGCCGGACTGGTTACCATGCTCCTGCAGGAGTATATAGATTCGGGTGTCATTTTCACGGTGGTGATACTCAACGCTGTTATTGGTTTTATCCAGGAGTTCAAAGCTGAGGAGAGTGTGCGGGCTCTTAAAAAAATGGTCGTTCAAAAAGCAAGGACCATAAGAGACGGCAAGGAAAGGGAGATAAACAGCGAGGAGCTTGTCCCCGGTGATATTGTTCTCCTTGCCTCCGGCGCCAAGGTTCCTGCTGACCTGAGGCTGTTCCATGTACTTGAGTTAAGGGTCGAGGAGGCTATGCTCACGGGCGAATCAGTCCCTGCAGAGAAGATCGTTTCAGTTATTGAAGAAGACAATCTGACCCCCGGTGACCAGAAAAACATGGCTTTCATGGGAACTGCTGTAGTACACGGAAGGGCAAAGGGGACCGTTGTTGCAACAGGTTCAGAAACGACATTGGGAAAAATCGCCCTGGATGTAAAGGATGTAGGCACAGTTAAAGCGCCTATTCAGGAAAAGATAAATGACTTTGCACGCAATATCGGCATTCTCGTCATCCTGGCATCGCTTGTTGTCTTTGTCATCGGAATACTAATGGGTGAGAGTGCAAAAGATATGTTCATAACAGCAGTGGCTGCAGCTGTCGCAACCATTCCAGAGGGTCTTCCCGTTGTTGTTACCATAACACTGGCTATCGGTGTGGCAAGGATGTCGCAGTGGAATGCAATTATACGCAGACTTCATGCCGTAGAAACACTCGGAAGCACCACCGTGATCGGCTCTGATAAAACAGGGACCCTTACCAAAAACGAGATGACCGTCAGGCTTGTTTATGATGGAGAGCATACCTATGAGTTTTCCGGAACGGGATATGAGCCGCGAGGGGAATTGCTCCATGAACTGATGCCTGTTGAAGCTGAAAAATTGACAATGCTTCAGCAGTGTTTCAGGATAGGTCTCCTCTGTAATGAGTCAGATGTGTATGAGGAAAACGGTGAGTACAAAGTGGACGGTGACCCGACGGAGGGCGCCCTCATTGTCTCAGCCATGAAGGCCGGACTTGATCCCGAAGAGGAAAGAAAAAACCATCCGCAGACCGCCATGATCCCATTTGAATCCGAGAGGGGATATATGGCGACCCTGCATACTTATGGAAAAAAGAAGTTCATATTTGTGAAAGGTTCTCTTGATGGACTGCTTAATATTTGCACTACATGTATGATTAGCGAAGAACTTCAGAAAAACAACTTTTTCCGCACGACAGAGGCCTTCGGGCTGGAAGGGCTCAGGGTTCTTGCCATGGCCTACAAGGAAGTGCCCGATACCATAGAAGAGATAACGCATAAAGATGTGGAGACAGACCTTATCTTTGCGGGGCTTCAGGGAATGATGGACCCACCGAGGGAGGAGGCGATACAGGCCATTGCCGGATGTAAAAGGGCTGGGATCAGGATCGTAATGATAACTGGTGACCATGCTGTAACGGCACATGCAATAGCGAGAAAACTGGGGATAATAGAAGATGAATCCGAAGTGCTGACAGGAAAAGAGCTTGAGCGCATGAGCGATGAGGAGCTCTACAATAACGTAAAGAATGTGTCGGTCTACGCGAGAGTTTCACCGCAGCACAAGTTAAGGGTCGTCCAGCAGATCAAGAAACATGGCGAGATCATGGCAGTAACGGGTGACGGGGTGAATGATGCCCCTGCGTTAAAGGCCGCTCATATCGGCATAGCGATGGGCAGGACCGGAACAGACGTGGCAAAGGAGGCATCCGACATGATCATAACGGATGACAATTTTGCCAGTATATTTAATGCAGTCAAAGAGGGGAGAGTAGTATTTGATAATATAAAAAAGGTTATTTTTTTCCTGATCCCCACCGGAATTGCGGCGGTACTGTCCATTATCGGCACCATTTTACTGGGACTTCCTATCCCTTACGTTCCCGCGCAGCTTCTGTGGATAAATCTGGTAACGAACGGGTTTCAGGATGTGGCCCTTGCTTTTGAACCAGGGGAGAGTGATGTCATTGACAGACAGCCGAGAGATCCAAAAGAGGGAATAATGTCGAAGTTATTGATCCAGAGGACAATCCTTGTGGGGACGGTCATATCTCTCGGAGTTATCTTCAATTATGTAATGGCCATAAAATCCGGAGACTCAATTGCCCAGGCAAGGACAGTGGCAGTAACGACAATGGTATTTTTTCAGTTTTTCCAGGCGTTGAACTCCCGCTCAGAGTTGCGATCCATATTCCAGGTAAGCCTGATGAGCAACCCCTTTCTATTCTTTAGCATCATTACCGCTCTTTTTGCCCATCTCGCGGTGCTCTATGTTCCGACCTTTCAGTGGATATTCAGAACAGTCCCCATAGCAATGCCCGAATGGATCGAAATAATAGCCATATCATCTACGGTCATTTTTGCTGTTGAAATAGATAAGTTGATAAGGAGAAGGAAAATTAAACATTCGGCATAAAAGAATTAAAGATAGGACCGTTGGCAGAGTATTGCCCCTTAGATCAAGATCCTGTAGTTGGTGTCGCCCATTAGTCATCACTACAGCGGCAAGTCGCTGAAAGAAATAGGCGCATACTTTGGCATAAGCGCTTCAGGTGTTTCTCTTGCAAGTTCTCGTTTCATGAAGACAGTGAGATGGAATATAAGGCTTAAAAGAAACTTAGAAGCAGTTATTCAAAAGCTGAATTTGTAAAATGTGCAGACACGACCCCACAGAC
>CBFDEG010000088.1:0-11075 GCA_965603765.1 uncultured bacterium
TAAATTTCTATAAGAATCTATGCTTTATATATACATGATATTGAGGCGGATTGCAATATTATTTTACATGCATGTGGTAGCAATGGGAATATGTCAACTGCCAGGGGACATATTGACTTTGCTTAAACAGACAAAAGTAAGGATGCACGTAAGCGCGAAAGTGGGGAAGGAAAGACGAATAATAAAGATCTTTCATTACGTTCAGAACAATAAATAACCCAAATTCTTAATTCGACAGATAAACCGTAACAACAGGGCTGTATTTGAATATTCGTGTTGAGGTATTAAAAACCCTCCCCTTTTTATAGCCTTTTATTTTGTTTCTGATATTTTCAGGAATGGCTGTCCCCGGTATGTTAGAGAGTATTACTATCGCATTGTCCCTGTCAGAAGAATCATCTGCGGGTTTATAATATTCCGGATTTTTGTATTCCCATGTGAATCGCAGGGAGGACTTTTCTATTTTTTTAAATGGTATGGAAAAATCCGTATCGTGATGATAGATAATGTTTTTGTCTGTATGCAGGTCGAGCAAAGGAACAGAGACTGCCGGGTTGACCAGGCTCTTACCCGAAGGCAGGGTGAATATTTCAATCTTTCCAGTATCAACTGAATTTAAGAACTCCCCGGCATGTTTCATGTTCACAAGGCCCATTGTCTTTAGAAAGGGCAGGTACGCAAAGACCGCTACAATGAGTGATGATATCACAGCGCAATAGACAATGAATTTTTTCAGTTCGAAATCCCGTATGCGCTGAAGTCCGTAGGAGGCCATGAGCGTGAACATCGGAAATACGATCATCACATAACGTGACCGTCTTATCTGAAAAACAATAACGAGCAGGATGAGCCAGCTTATGATGATGAACTTCGGATCTTTTTTTCTGAATGCTTCAATCACGGAATAAAGCGCGGCAATGGTGATGAACGGGTGCGCCTGAAACAGGAATGTGGACGCAAAGCTCTCCCCCCACCGCCTGAGTCCGGGGCGCTGATATTCATTCAGGAATCTGATCTGCTCAATGATAACATCGTATTTATACAAAACAACTATCCCTATCAATATCCCCGCAAAAAGCGCAACATAAAGAGTCCGGGAGATGACCTCCCGCCTCTTGCCCCTCACCCCTCGCCCCTTATCCCAGTTCAATAAATAGATGATAAATATAATCGGGATTATTGAGAGCATCATCCATGTAGAGTATTTAACGAAGAAGGTTAAAAATATAGAGACCGATGATAAGCCTGTCCAATGGCCGCCTTTCTCCATTGCCTTGATGAATGTGAAGATGGAGAGCGTCAGAAAGAACATGGTCGGCAGGTCAACGAGCATGAGCGGTACCTGAGAGAAAATGAACGGTATTGCCAAGAGCATCAGGCCGGCAAAGAAGCCGGTCACTTCATTCCAGAGGGTCTTTCCGATCAGATATGTGAGCACGGTCGTCATCGAAAATAAAAAGCTGTTAAAGACCTGAATGTATGTCCTGCTCTCCCCGAACAGTTTGAATATCATTCCATAAATGAACGATGAAAGAGGCATGTCTGTCCAGGCATTGATGCTGCTGCCCCATTCACGGATGAAATATTCAATGCCGTAGAGTTCGAGGTGCTTTGCCTGCGTGAAATATCTTGAGGCATCAAGTATTACTTCAGGGGTCTGCCAAAAAAGAGTGCAGACCGCAAATGAAGAGACAAACAGAAAGAGGGCAGGCTGTTTTTCAAAAAAGGAAAGCTTTGAAAGAATATACGCGGCAATAAGTCCTGTCAGCAATAAAGGGATAAAGAAGGTCGGGTCAATATTCCCGAAGGCCCATTTCCAGCTTGTGAGCCTGTTGTCATCTATCTGGCGGAAGATGAACAGAAGCGCAAAGGTCAGCAATGCAGAGACAGGGACAATTAAGGGAAAATAACTGTTTCTGGATATCGACTTTAATCGCATTGTCTAGTATACAATACCCGAAATCCTATGAAGCCTTATGAAGAAGTAGTCTGTTGCAGTTTTTTGACTTATCCGCTTTCACGCTTTCACACTTACGCGCTGAGTATCCTACCATGATATAACTTTGTCATAAGAGAATATATCATCAATGATGGAATCATAAGATATATTATTTCTGGAAAGTTCAATGACCTTAACATCATTGCCTGCAGACTGTACGTCTATGATCTGCGTAGTAAGGTCTGCGGGGGAATCGTTTATGATGTGGAGTATCTTCATTTTTATAAAACAATGACCCTGTCTGCTTCATGGTTCATGGTCGCGTTGTTATACTGACTGCCGCAGATGATCTTGTCGCATATGCCTTCTTTTGATATGCCGTTCTTTTCGGTCGTATAGTCACAGAAGCTCATGCTGATGCCTGATTTCTTGCAGAGGTCGGTCACGTCTTTGTCTTCAAGGAGCCTGACCCCGCTGTCCATAAAAAAGACCATGACCTCATGGCCCTTTGAGAGCGCAGAGGTTGAAAGGCCTATCAGGTCTTTTGCATGTCTGTTTGTATTTACGAGTATCCCGAGTTTCATTCGTTGTGATAATGCAGGGGCAAGGCGCGTCTTGTCTCTGCTTTTATTTTGAAATAACGGCAATAAATTATGATAGATATATTATAATTATTTGGAGCTGTTTTTGGAAGAGATGAAAAAGGCCCGGCTGATGCATATCAGCCGGGCCGGTGTCTGTGTGATTACTTTTTTATCGGATTATCGGTCCTGTTGGCCCACTCGCCCCATGAACCTACATACATCTTTGTGTTCTCATGTCCCAGTACATGCTTGATGGCAAAGTACGAGTTTGCTGCCTTGATACCAGCCTGACAGTAGGTTATGACCTCATTGCCGTCAGAGAGGTTGTATATCTTTGCAAGTTCCGCTGCTGATTTCATTGTGCCGTCAGCATTGAAGTTTGTGGATACTGCGTCAAGGTCACGTGCTCCGGGGATGTGGCCGACCCTTGTGTTCTTGTCATTATTGACATCGCCTTTGTATTCGCCTGTGCCGCGTGCGTCTACAAGTACAGCATTTTTATCATTCATTGCCTTTAGAACGTGTGCTGCTGTTGTCCTTACAGATTCATTGGGGCCTGCTGCCTTGTAATGTCCGGGAGCTGCCGCCTTCATTCCGCTTTCAGAAGGAAGGTTCTCTTTATTCCATTTTTCGAGGCTGCCGTTTAGATAGCTCAGATCCTTGTGACCGAAGTATTCCATGATCCAGAATGCGCCGAGTGTGAATACGCTGCCGCCCTTGGCGCCGTATACAACTACATGGTCTCCGTTGTTTATGCCGAGTCTCTGCATGATGCCTTCAAACTTTGCCTGGTCAGGCGGGGTGGTGCCGTTACCGAGAGCGCCCATTAATGCGCCGATACCCATATAAACAGAGCCTTTAACATGTTTTGCCATGAAATCAGCTTTTTCTGATGGCCAGTTATCAACGAATACGGTTTTGACCTTGGGGTTGTCCAGGTTGTCTGCGAGCCATGAGGTTTCAACAAGTGCCTGTGATCCGCTTGCATATGAGCTCTGAATGCCTGCGAAAAGGGACATTGCGAACATTAGTGCTACGATTCCTGTGAAAAGTTTTTTGTGTGAAAACATAATTCCTCCTCTATTAATATTATACATGGGTTATTCGTCCTTTTAAACGGCGAATGTGTTATTGATCAAGAATTGTAAGAAGTTGATGCCTAATATTAAATAACAAGGCGCTGATTTATGTCAAGAGGTACCGGCTGTGATAAAAAAAACTTATAAGATGAACCGCGTTGCAAAAATTATGAAATAGCAGGGTTTGTAAGCGTGTCCATTTCCCGTATGTCTTTAACATTTCGTGAAACGGACACGTTATCTGTAATTAATATCCGGGTGCTTCGGTCACAACCTTTGGTTTAAGAGTGGAAAGATAAGCGGCCAGGTCTTTCATTTTACCAGAGTTTTTTTCAAGGGCTTTTCCGCTCAGCGCCATTTCAATGCAGAAATTAGCGGCATCTTCGATATTACTCTGCTCGGAACCGAGTATGCTGTATGAACTTTTGGACCCGTCAATATTTCTGCCGTCAGGGTGGCATGAGCTGCAGCTTTTTCCGTTTGTGCCGAGTTTGGCGCTGTTGAAAAGAGATTTGCCTTTACTGATATCGCCTGCATGGGCTGTGCCGGCACCGAACATCAATATGATGGCGAGCAGTGCAAGTGATCTTGTGATCTTCATTATGTCTTCCTCCATTTGAATATACTTTATTTGGTAATTAGTTCATTAGATTATATCGCGGAAATGCCATGCAGGAAACCCCTGGAAGGGATTTCCTGCATGGTATTTAAAAACCGTTAGAATGTTATGTCGAGTGTTGCATATATGTCCGTAGCATCTTTAATGGGTGCAAACATCTGGGTGGTCATCGGATCTGAAGTGGTCAGATCATCGATCTTCTTTGGAGCTCCTATCCAGTTATTGCTCCCTGTATAATCAAACTCTGAATATTGATAACCTATCCGGATAAATGCGTTTCCTGCTTTTGTGACAGGTGTTCCCGGAAGCTCCTGTATTAAGTATGCTTCGTAAACAGAGCCCCTTGTGCCGAGCTTGCTGGTCCAGAGGTCGTCTGCAGCAGGTGTGAATGACAGCCAGTATTCGGAACCGTGGTTGTACTCAAATCCGAGCTTTGTACCGCTCTTTTTTATGTCGTATCTTGCACCGAGATAAACAGATTCACCTGTATGGCTTTCACTGTCAACTTCAGCGGTCATCGGGTTGTCGTCATAAAGAAGTCCATAGCCTCCGTTTATGTAGTTATCGCCGCCGTCCATTGAGAAGAAAGGCATAGAGTAGAGGTTTTTGTTGGGATGAGTCTTGCTCATGGCTGCTGATGCAAAGAGGTTAAGGTCGCCTGCTCCAACATCCTTGAGTCTTGTATTGACATAAATGCCGTAGTTATCAACGTCCCCGAGGTTTGTTGAAACTCCGCCGTCAGGAAGATTGTCAAAGATGTTGTATGCTTTTACTATCTGAAGCTCAACATTCAGGTCATCTGTGAATATCGGGTCAATGAAGAGACCTGCAAAGTCAGTATCTTTAATGTCGTCCTGAAAGCCGCTGTCATATCCCCTGCCGAAACAGAACTTGGCGTATGCTCCGGGCAGTTTTTCTATCACCGGGGCATAACCTACAGTGAGGCCGTCAAATGCATAATCTATCAGATGACCGGCAACACCGGCTGTTCCAGCCTTTAGGGTGTTCTGTCTTATATTTGTAGGAACACCCTGTGTTGAGTACCTTCTGCCGATAGAGAGCCATATGGGTGTTTCAGCAACATTGCTCCAAGTGGCAAATGCATAGTCTACCCTGAGCGTACTGCCCTGCGGCACATATCCCATTGTCCCGTCAAAGGCGCCCATTGCCCTGTCAGCAAAGTAGTCGCCCTGAACAGGTTCCATGGTGTCGTGTCCCCATACTTTATACATTGAAAGACGTGATTTCACCGTCAGGTTCTCATATACCTTTGCATTGACCTTAAGTCTGAAGCGGTTAAGCATTACAGAATCGTTATCTGCTGTGTATTCGCTAACCGGCGCTGAATTGAACAGCATGCCGTTGCCGGGATCGTATTCAGCCCCTGGAGTATACTGCATATAGTCATGCACCTCGCCCTCAAGTGTGCTATGTCTGAACCTGAACTCTCCGCCTATGGTGAGCCAGGACCATCTGTCTTTGGCGTCAGTTGCAGTTGCTTCCGCTGACTCCACCCTTTTGTCCTGAAACATCTCCATGGTCTTCATGCTCTTAAGCTGTTTCTCCAGGTCGTTTACTTTTTGCTCAAGCTCTTCCGTTGTAGCGGTATATCCACCCGCTGGCAGGGAGAGGGCGAGAAAAAGAAAAATCACAACAAGTCTTTTCATAAACTCCTCCTTTTGATGTTATTGAAGTGTTCTCTAAAAATAGAGATATATCGCAAAATTATTCTGTTTAAAACCGATTAAGCCGGTTGTAATGAAATTGAATTGATTTTTAATTGAAAAAGATTTCATATATTAAGAGCAAGTAGGATGCCATAAATATATAATCGGAATAGTTTTTGAATTTAGATGAAAAAACAGAGGGTTAAGGTTGTTTTTCTAAATTATAAATACCGAATAGAGTGTTTCATGTGTTTCATTGATGAAACATTTTGGAAATGGGATGTTTCAGGCGTGAAACATCAGGCCTGCAGGTTATGCTTCTTTAATTTTCTCCAGAAGGTGGTCCGGCTCAGACCGATCTCTTTGGCTGCAAGTGTTCTGTTGCCATTATGTTTTTTCAGGATATCTTCGATAAAAAGCCGTTCGGTCTGCTCCTGTTTCAGGGACAGGTCAATGTTTTTGACTGCCGGAAGCTCCTTCTTTGTCACAGGTCTTATGTTATGCGGAAGGGCTTCTCTGTCAATTATGTTTGATCTTGACCGTATGCATGCATGCTCTATGGCATTTTCGAGTTCCCGGATGTTGCCGGGCCAATCATAATCCATGAGAATGGACATGGCTGATGGTGTTACTTCTGTTATTTCGGGTCTGTTTGGTGACCTGGAAGACTGCCTTGCCAGAAAATTTTCCACAAGCAGGGGTATGTCCTCTATCCTTTCCCTGAGAGGGGGCATCTCGATCGGTACCACGCAGAGCCTGTAATAGAGGTCTTCTCTGAACATGCTGTTCTTTATTTCGTTTTTCAGCTTTTTGTTTGTGGCAGCGATTATATTGACATCGACCTTTCTTGTTTTTGTGTCACCGACCCTTTCAAACTCCATGTCCTGGATGACCCGTAACAGCTTTGCCTGGAGTGTAAGGGGCATTTCGCCTATTTCATCGAGAAAGACCGTGCCGCCGTCCGCAATTTCAAATTTCCCGTTCTTGTCCTTTATCGCGCCTGTGAAGGCGCCTTTGACATGTCCGAAAAGCTCGCTCTCGAAAAGGCCCTCAACTATTGCGCTGCAGTCTATTTTTACAAAAGGTTTGTTGCGCCTGTAGCCTTCGTGGTGTATCGCCCTGGCGGTAAGTTCTTTTCCTGTGCCGCTTTCTCCTTCTATGAGCACTGAGCAGTCCGTGTCTCTAAGGCTTTCGATCACTTCGAATATCTGCTGCATGCGGCTGCTTTTGCCGATTATGTTTGAAAAGTGATACCTGTCATTGACCTCTTTTTTAAGCCGCTCTATCTCTGATGCATCTCTGACTGTGGCAATAAGTCCTATATCCTTGCCATTGTCCCTGAGAAAGGCTGTACTCATGAATATCGGTATCATCTCACCGTTCTTGCCGACTATGCGCTCACTGGCGTTTGCCATGCCGTAACCGTTCTTTAATGTATATGAGAACGGGCAGCTCCTGCCGCAATTGTCAGCATTGAATATTTCATTGCATTTGATGCCGATGACCTCCGGTTCTTTACGTCCTGTTATGTTCTCCATGCCCTTGTTGAAGTTTGTTATTCGGAGGTTTTTATCAACAGTGAACACTCCGTCTGCAAGACTGTTGATGATGGAGTCTATTTTGTTCTTTTCCTGGGCAAGTATTACATTGCTTTGCTCAAGTGACTCTATTATTTTGACCGCTTCACTCATGGGCCTGAAATTTTCTATAATGCCTATCATCTTTCCGTTCTTGTCCTTTAACGGGGCCACATTAAGGCAGAGCGGCACGGATGATTTATCGTTTTTAAGCAGGTTGATGTTCATGAAATGGGAGGCGCAGCTGCTGTTGCTGATGTTTTGTGATTCCAGTGGACAAGTTTCGGCGCAGAGGTCGGTCTTGAGGATTTCGCTGCAGAGAGCGCCTTCAGCAACAACACCATCAAGGCCTATCAGGTCCCCGGCCATTTTATTAATGAAAATTATTTTCCGGTCGAGTCCGATGACAACGATGCCTTCTTCGATGCTCTCAAAGACAGCGGAATAGAAATCATCTGTTCTTACAGTCTGGTTTTTACTGCAGAAGTTCAATCTTTATGCCTCCCGGTAAAAATGATGATTTAAAGTAAGATCCGTAATACTGAAACTATCCCCATTGATTTAACATTTTAACATAACAGGGCATAATACGTGGACTATTCTGATAGAATATCCTGATGAAGAAAAGTGTTTATTCGGTTTCCCCTTCAGCCAGGGCAATAAGGCTTGACCTGTTCATCTCCTTAAGAAGCGGACTGACCCGTTCCCATGTGTTGAAACTGATAAAACAGGATTTGGTCAGGGTCAATTCAGAACCTCAAAAAGCCAGCTATAATATACGGGGCGGGGACCTGGTAGAGATGACCCTGCCTGATGAATTGGAGGGTGTCCTTATACCTGAGGATATTCCTGTTGAGATATTATGGGAGGATGAACATTTGCTTGTTGTTAACAAACCTCCTGATATGGTCATCTATCCAGCTGCCGGCAACAGCAGCGGTACGCTTCTTAATGCGTTAGTGTCAAAAAACAGAAAGCTTTCTTCAGTGGGCGCTCCGATGCGGCCAGGCATCGTCCACCGCCTTGATAAAGATACTTCTGGAGTCATGGTGATAGCCAAAGACAATGAATCGCACCATGATCTTGTCAATCAATTTAAAGAGCGTGAAGTTGAAAAGTATTACATGGCCCTTTTATTCGGCAGACTGAAAAAAGATTCAGGGGAGATAACATCGGCAATAGGGCGGTCCTTATCAAACAGGAAGAAAATGTCGGTAAGAACATCAGGCGGGAAAGAGGCGATAACCCGGTTTGAGGTCATTAAAAGGTTCAGGATGGTCACTATGGTCAAGGTAAGGATACTTACCGGACGGACGCACCAGATAAGAGTGCACTTTGCATCTGAGGGGAGTCCGGTGCTTGGTGACAAAACATACGGAAAAAAGACATCTGTTGATACCGGCTGTAAGATCATTAAGTTTGACCGTCAGATGCTGCATGCCTGCTCTCTGAAACTGCGTCATCCTGTAACAGGTGAGGTCATGGAGTTTAAAGCGCCTCTGCCTGAAGATATGGAGACAGCCATTGCAGAATGTGAGGAGATTTGCCAGGGGCAATGATAAATACATATTTATTATGAAATTATCACATCAGAAAATAGTGGTTTTGGTTAATATATATCCAGTCCGGACCGGACAAACAGCCGTTCTAAACAGGGGTCAGTAATGTTAATGATCGCAGTTTCTGTAATTACTATTCTGATATTGATCGTTATGGCTTTTGCGGTCATTTTCAAAAAACACAGGAAGCTCTCTAATGCAGCTTTTTTTGCAGGTATGCTTTCAACCGCAATTTTAATATTCGGTGACTCTATGAGCGTACTTATGCCGGACATGTTAGATGTGTGGAAAAGGGTCGCTCTTGTAAGTGAGACAATAATGGCCCCGTCATGGCTCTTGTTCACATTGAGCTTTGCACGGACAGCACAGTGGCGCAGTATTAATAATTTTTCAAGACTTCTTTTATTGATATCTCCTTTTCTGATGTTTTTCTTTATGACCGTTCCTGTATCGGGATTTTTCTATTCCCCTGAATTTGAGTCAGAAGGAATACTCTTCCTTGAAAATGCAGGCTATGTGCTAAACCTGTTACTGCTTTTCTACTCAATACTTTCAATGGTGAATCTTGAGACAACACTGCGAAGCTCCGGAGGCGGTGACAGGTGGCATATTAAATATATGCTGATCGGGGTCGGGGGCATTATTGCCGTGAATATATTTTATTACAGCCAGGCCCTTCTTTACCGGTCTATTAACATGAACCTGCTGCCTGTACGTACCGGGGTGATAATGATATCTTCCCTGTTCATGGGCTTTGCCCTGCTGAAAGGCAGGGTCATGGATGTTGAAGTGGCAATATCAAGAAGGTTCTTCTACCGGTCTTTGAGCATATTTGTTGTAGGGTTATACCTTCTCGGCCTTGGAATGATAGGTCAGGGGATGCGGTATTTCGGTCCGGAGGCAGGCGGTAATATTACCATTTTCCTCGGGTTTGCCGGTGCTATACTGATACTTACAATAATACTTTCTGAACAGCTCAGGCGTAAGGCCATTGTTTTTATAAACAAGAACTTTTACAGACAGAAATATGACTACAGGGAACAGTGGCTGAACTTTACTGAGCGTGTTTCAATGAAACGCTCATATGATGACCTCCTGCAGGCAATTGCCGATGGATTTAAGGATGCATTAGGCGTTAAAGGAACATCAGTATGGTTAAGGGAGCGGGGAAATGACGGCTATATATGTATGAAGACCTCGGAGGCCGGTGTGGCAGATGGTCGGCCACTCCCCGGGTTAATAGAGTTTTTCAATGAGACCGGATGGATACTGGATATTAAGGACGGCAACTGCGGCAAGGCAGCTTTGGAAAACGAAGAATTTATCAAAGAGACAGGGGCTTCGCTTATAGTTCCGCTTTTTAATGCACATAAACTTTTAGGTTTTGTATTGCTCATGGAAGACATGGGAGACAATGAATATAACTATGAAGATTATGACCTGCTTAAGACACTTGCCAAACAGGCAACTGCAGCGGTCATTAACTTAAGGCTCTCAGAAGAGTTGACCGAGGCAAAAGAGATGGAAGCCATGGGGCGTTTATCAACATTCATTACTCATGATCTCAAAAATGCGGCATCAATGCTCTCTCTGACAGTGCAAAATGCTGAAGACCATATTGATAATCCTGAATTCCAGAAGGACGCTATCATGGCTGTTGCGCATACTTCAGATAAAATAAACAGTATAATCAATAAGATTAAGAATCTTCCGCAAAAGCTCAGACTTAACCTTGAATACTCTGACCTGTCCGGTTGTGTCAGTGCAGTTATTAAAGACTTGAAACATCCAGGGGAGAGGACCATTTCTTTTGAGGATACAAGGGAAGATCTGAAAACAGATTTTGACAGAGAAGAAATATCAAAAATTGTTATTAACCTTTTGCTTAATGCTATTGATGCAACTGATAAGCAGGGACATATAAATGTATCGGCCGGTATTGAAAATGATATGATATTTGTAAAGGTCTCTGATGACGGGTGCGGTATTTCAGAAGAATTTATCAATAAAAAACTGTTCAGGCCTTTTCAGACAACTAAGCATAAAGGCCT
>CBFDEG010000089.1:0-10880 GCA_965603765.1 uncultured bacterium
CATGATACTGACCTTGCACCGGTTGATATTGATAAGCTCATTCCCAGAATGATCCGTGGAGTGGCTGGTTGTGAAGGTGGTTGTCCTACTGATGCAATGAGTATGGTCAGGGAAGGTTTTGGTAATTTTAAGGTCGAGTATATCGAAGGCGGTATATTGACCGCTCACCAGACACTTGATAACGGCAAACCCCTTGTCGTAAAGCTGTTCCCTGATTTTGATTAGAGGCAGTTTTTGCTGTGCAGATATAATTTTAATATGTCTTGAATTCGATAAGTTTATTAGAGGTTTTAGCTGCATTGCATATATGCCCCCTCCGGGGAAAAGTTTAATGCAGTGAATATATGTTTCTAAGGTATCGAGCAATACATATTAAAATTATATCTGCACAGACTTGTAAGCCAATGATGAGGTTCATATGATTATCGGAATACCTAAAGAAATAAAAGTCCACGAATACAGGGTAGGGATGACTCCTTCCAATGTGAAGGAGCTTACAGCCTCCGGGCACAGGGTGCTTGTTGAAAGTTCGGCCGGTGTCGGCAGCGGTTTTTCTGATAATGAATATAAGGAAGCAAATGCTGAGATCACTGACAAGGAAACTCTTTTCAGTGAAGCCGAACTTATTATAAAGGTTAAGGAACCGCTCCCTGCTGAATATGGTCTTCTTCGTGACGGTCAGGCTATTTTTACATATCTCCATCTTGCGGCAAACCATGAACTTGTAAAGGTCCTGCTTGATAAAAATATAGCTGGTTTTGCATATGAGACGCTTGAGGTTGACGGTAAGCTTCCTCTTTTGAGGCCGATGAGCGAGGTTGCCGGTAAAATGGCGCCAGTTATGGCCGCATGTTATCTGCAGAAGATCCACGGAGGCTCGGGCATACTCATGACAGGCGCCGGAGGGGTCCCGCCCGCAAGGGTGCTTATTCTCGGGGCCGGGAATGTGGGGTTCTCCGCCATGCAGGTTGCTTACGGCATGGGCGCTGATGTTGTTGTGATAAACAGGGGTAAAGAGAAGCTTGATCAGATCGACGAGCTGTATAAGGGTAAAATTACATCCATGCTTTCGACGGCTGAGAACGTAGAGTCCGAAACGCTCATTGCTGATGTTGTTATCGGCGCTGTACTTGTGCCGGGTGCGCGGGCACCGAAACTTATTTCAGCTGATTTGGTTTCGAGAATGAAAAAAGGGTCTGTTATCGTTGACGTTGCTGTTGACCAGGGCGGATGCGTTGAGACCACAAGGCCTTCTACTCATGATGATCCTGTCTACATCGTTGACGGTGTGCTTCATTATACTGTTGCCAATATGCCGGGTGCTTATCCAAGGACCTCGACATTAGCACTTACAAACATGACATTAGAGTATATTAAACTGCTTGCTTCAAGAGGCATTGAAAGATCTGCAGAGGAAGACTCGACTCTAAGGAGTGCTCTTAATACTTATAAGGGTAAAACAGTCTGTGATGCTGTTGCAGGTTCAATGAGATAATATGCATCAATCTTTTTGAGAAGCCTATGGGATTATCTTTGCTGCGTATTTCTCAAACAGTCCCAGACCTTCCAGATGTTTTTCCCCAAGGTCATATGAAATAATATTCCAGTAGGAGATAAGTTCTTTTTCACTTATCCATTGATTTTGAGGCGTTCTCTGCGCGATCATCCGGATATTTTTCTTCATGAACTTCTTTGCGTCTATCATGTCGGAGTAAAGGCTTTTAAAAAGTTCCATTTTCTTTTCCGCTGAATCTTTTCTTCCTATGCCAAGCGCAAACACGAACGGGAGTCCTGTATGTTTATACCATAGCTCACCGAGGTCATATGTGTAAGGTGCTGACCGCTTAATGCCAGCTTTCGACTGTTTTTTTGCCTCGTGCATTGCATTGTCCCCAATATGGAGCATTGCTGAGAATGATGAAAGTATAGCGGGTACGCTGCGTTTGGTGACCGGCATGAATTTGCATTCAAGAGAGAGAAATTCCTTCAGGATTATCTTAAGCAGGACCACTGATGTGTCTGACTCTGATGAGACGGCGATCGTTTTTTCGTCAAGTTCATCGAGAGGGTACTTTGAAAAGAGCAGTATGCTTTTTATAGGACCTGAAGAGCTTACCGAAAAATTCGGCATTATAATATATTTATCTTTGTTCCTGAGATATTCTATGGATGAAGAGGGACTGATATCGATCTCTCCTGTGCTCAGCAGTTCATTCAGCCTGGAAGGCGCGCCTTTAAAAAAACGGTAATTGGAATTATCGCATTCGGTTTCAAGATAATGGAAAATAGGAAAGAGATTGGCATATGGTATTTTTCCTATTTTAAGTTTAGTGTTCTTCAAATTTATTATCCCTTTATTACTCCGAGCGGCCTCAGCCGCGCCACTTTGCTTGAAAGACCTGAGTTATGCATGATTTCAACTATATTAGTGATATCTTTATATGCTTCAGGCATTTCTTCTGAAAGCGTACTGCGGCCTGATGCCATAACTGTAACACCTCTGTCTTCCATTTCTCTCCATATAGCTCTTCCCCTGGACATCTTTTTTGCCTGCTGTCTGGACATTCTCCTGCCTGCTCCGTGGCAGGATGAACCGAATGATCTCTTCATGCCTTCTTCTGTTCCGAGAAGGACGAATGATGCCCGCCCCATATCTCCCGGTATTATAACCGGCTGTCCTGTCAGTCTGTAAGCGTCCGGCAGTTCAGGATGTCCCGGTGGGAATGCCCTTGTGGCGCCTTTACGGTGTACGATAAGTTTCATTTTTTTGTTATTAATAATATGCTCTTCGATCTTTGCAATGTTGTGTGCCACATCATAAATAAGGCTGATCCCGATATTTTTTGGGCCGGTGTTGAACGTATGCATGAATGCTTCTTCAACCCGGTGCATTATAAGCTGTCTGTTCGCCCAGGCGTAGTTTGCGGCGGCTTTCATTGCGGCCATATAATCCTTTGCTTCACGGCTGTTGAAAGGTGCGCATGCAAGCTCCCTGTCAGGCAGTTCTATATTATACTTTTTTGAGGCCCTTTGCATTACCTGCAGAAAATCCGTGCATACCTGGTGTCCGAATCCACGGGAACCGGTATGGATCATTACCGTGATCTGGTCCAGGAACAGGCCCATGGATCTTGCCGCATTTTCATTGTATATCCTGTCCACCACCTGTATCTCTGCAAAATGGTTTCCAGCGCCGAGGGTACCGAGCTGGTCTCTTCCGCGATCATATGCTTCTTTGCTGATAAGTCCCGGGTCTGCACCTTCCATGCATCCTCCGGATTCTGTATGGTCAAGGTCATCACTGCTTCCCATTCCTTGTTCAATGACCCACCTGGAACCAATGGTCAGGATCTTTTTATGGTCAGAAGGGGAAAGCCTGACCGCACCTTTTGAGCCGACTCCAGCCGGTATGTTCTTGTAGAAAGCATCGACAAGCTCTTTTATCCTGGGCAGAACCTCATTTTTGTCGAGTCCGGTTCTGAGCAGTCTGACACCGCAGTTAATATCATAACCGACACCGCCGGGTGAGACTATCCCTTCATTCAGGTCAAAGGCTGCAACACCTCCAATAGTAAATCCATAGCCTGTATGTACATCAGGCATTGCAAGGGAAGGGCCGACTATTCCCGGCAAAGATGCTACATTTGCAACCTGTTCTACTGATCTGAGATCAAGGCTGTTTTCGAGGATATCATCAACATAAATGATGCCGTTCGTGAGCATCCCTTTTTTGTAGTCTTCCGGGATCTCGATCCTGTTCTTATCAATTCTCCTCAGTCCTTTTATAGCCATTGGATCATTATGCCAAAGCCCATACTTGAGATAACTAGAAACTTATCACTTTACTGATCTTTGAGAGTTCAACGAATGTATCCATTTCCTTCAGTTCAGCATTGGGGATAAGGTCCTCTTTTGACATTCCTCTTGATTCATAACAGGGCCTGCAGACATACACCTTAATATTTTCTTCTGCCATATACTCTATTACATCCGAGATCGGCGGCGGGCCGACAGGTATTATCTTTGGATGCATGTTGTTATTTGCAAGTATTACCGCATCATGAAATAAAAATAAACTGACATCAAGGCCCTGCAGATCGGATACCATTGCACAGGCAAAGGCAAGTCCGGCCCTTGTCGGGTCCGTTGGTCCCCATGATGTATGTATTAGTACTTTATCCATATATACCTCCATTATACGATGAATGACTTACTATTGTAAGTCATAGCAGGAAAGAATTAATACGTAATTATTACGTTATTGTGATATGTAATATCTTGTGTACATTATCAGGTAATGCTATATAAGTCTTCGATACTAAATGTAATTGTGAGAATTTATTTATTTTAAATAAAATTTCAGCACTATATTGACAATTATTCAAACATATGTTTTAATTACATGTATGAATAATATTAAGGTGGCACAGTCAGATACCAAGCAGCTTATACTTGATGCCTCTGAATACTTTTTTGCGGTTGAAGGTTTCAGGGGGACAACGTTGAGGGCTGTTACAGAAAAGGCAGGGGTAAACCTGGCTGCGGTCAACTACCATTTCGGTTCTAAAAGATCATTGCTTGAAGAGGTCATCAAAAGAAGGATCGAGCCCCTTAATGCGGTCCGCAGAAAGAAACTTGAAACGGTCAGGGATGAAGCTGTGAAAACCGGAAAGAAGCCGGAGGTCAGGGACATTCTTGCTGCATTTATAGAACCGACCCTTCTTTTTAAGGAGTCAAATCCTGAAGTAAAATATTTCTTTGCGTTCATCGGCAGATCCTTTACAGATCCGGATGATACTGTCAGAAAGGTTTTTTTGAGGTTCATAAAACCTATATTCGCGCTGATGTATGAAACCATGCGTGTGGCACTGCCGCAATTTAGTTCTGATCTTATATTCTGGCGGCTTCACTTTTCTCTCGGGGCGCTCTTTCATACAATGCATATATGCGAAAATCTTAAGGATGAGGCTTCAAATATGAAGCACAGGGATGCAGCGTCTCTGGTTGAACTTATAATCCCTTATGTAACGGCAGGTATGAAAGCATGATCCATTATATATATAAAGCCTTACTGATGATTATGGTTATATCTGTAGTGTCCGGATGCACGCCTCACAGGTCCGGGGTGCCTGATAACCTTATTGAAACACCTGCCGCATATTCTACAATGGTAAGGATGCCTTCACAGCCCGCAGGTCTATGGTGGGAAAGGTTCAAAGACGATGAGCTTAACCTTATAATGGAAGAGGCATTTAAATATAACCTTGATATTGCCGGTTCATATGAAAGGTTAATGCAGGCGGAATCTGTTTTGCGTATAAATGAATCAGCCGGCGGCGTTAAGCTCATCGCTGCGGGACAGGCCGGAAGGGTCCGTCAATCAGCCATGGGCAGTGCTGTTACGGTTGACAGTTACAGCCTATCAGGAGCGGCAAGCTATGAGATAGACCTCTGGAGGAAGCTCGGATCAACCACTGATGCCGCGCACTTTGAGATGCTTGCATCCAGAGAGAACCTGAAGGCTATGTTCATGACCGTATCAGCCCGGGTTGCGGAGCTTTATTTTCTGGCTGTTGAACAGCGTGCATTACTGGAGCTTTCAGAAGAGACAATATCCTCTTTTGAGGAGACGCTGGAAATGGTAGAGAGGCGTTACAAGGGTGGGCTTGTCCCTGCAATAGATGTTTACCAGTCACGTCTGAACCTGTCCGCTGCTTTGGCAAAACGGCCTTTATATGAATCGAACCTCAAGGTCGCTCAGAATGCTTTAGCGGTAATAACAGGAAAATTTCCGAATATAAATATAGGCGGTGATCTAAGTGAATTAATGGAGTCGCCGGCATTTCCGACAGGTATTCCTTCCCAGTTATTGAAAAGACGTCCGGATATAAGGGCCTCTCTTATGAAGATATATGCTTCTGATAAAAAGGTTGCCGCAGCTGTCGCAGACCGGTTCCCATCATTCAATCTCGCAGGCAGCTACGGCGGTGCCAGCGAAGAGATAAGCACCATACTTGATTCACCGAATATTTTCTGGTCCGCTCTTTTACAGGCAGCGCTGCCGGTCATTGACTCAGGGAGAAGAAAGGCCGAGGTAAATCGTACTGAATCAGTACTCAGGGAGAACCTTGCCCTTTACCATGAAAATGTTCTGAATGCCTTTAAGGAGGTTGAAGATTCACTTTCAAAAGTGGCTTCAGGCAAAGAGAGAATAGATGTGCTGGATGAATCGGTTGTTGTCTCCGGATATTCTCTGAACCTGTCACTTGAGAGATATAAGTTTGGTTTGACCGATTATTTACCTGTTCTTTCCGCACAGGTGACCAATGTTAATGCAAAGAACAGTCTTCTTACAGCTAAGAAGCAGCTCATATCAGACACTATACAACTGGCCCGTGCCCTTGGCGGTGAATGGACAGAGGATGTTATGAATAATTATTTTATCAATATAGAAACAGAGGTAGAAAAATAATGGACCGGAAGAAAAAATTATTAAAAATAGCAGTTCCTGTTCTTATAGTAATCTTGGGTATAGTCATAATGAAAGGCATTATGGCAAAGCGTCACGTGCCTGAGAAAAAGAAAAAGGCTGATATGGGGGTGCTGGTAGACGTCTTAAAGGCAGAGAAACAAAGAACAGAGATAACGGTAAAGGGTACAGGCATTACAGCGGCAGCAAGGGAACTGTCATTGATACCCGAGGTAAGCGGGAGAATTGTTTATACATCATTTGATATGGTTGAAGGCGGCTTTGTTAAAAAGGACCAGGTCGTTTTTAAGATAGAGGAGGCTGATTACAGGCTCGCACTTGAACGTGCAAATTCTGTAAAGGCAAAGGCCGAGTATGATTTTGAGGAGATGGAGACCAGGGCTGAAATAGCAAGGACTGAATGGGACAGGATCAATGAGGGTGAGAACTCAACTCCAAACCCGCTCGTTCTTTTCGAACCGCAGCTAAAAAATGCCAGGGCTGCGTTAGCATCTGCTTCAGCTCAGGTTGAACAGGCAAGGCTTAATCTTGAGAGGGCAGTTGTAACAGCGCCTTTTGACGCACGAGTCAGGTCTGAGAATATTGAAACAGGACAGTATGTGAGGGCCGGGGAGCAGGTTGCGGTGATAGCTGATACGGCCCGTGCCGAGATATCTGTACCTCTCACGCTTAATGATATAAGATGGCTGAACATTCCTGAATACGGTGGAGGCGGTATAGCCCCTGAAGCTGTTGTGCAGTTGAATGTCGGAGGAGAAATATATTCATGGAAAGGCCGTGCTGTGCGTTCAACCGGGGAAGTAGATCCTCAGACCCGGATGATGAAGGTGATAGTGGAGGTCAAAGATCCCTACCGGCTTTTAAAGGGAAGAGATAATCCGGGGCAGGTGCTGGCTCCCGGTACATTTGTTGATGTTCATATCAAGGGAAGAGTATTTAAAGACATAATAACCCTTCCAAGAAAAGTGCTGCGTGATAATTCAACTGTATGGGTTATGGACAAAAACGGAGAACTCAGTATCAGAAATGTAGTACTTCTGAAAAAAGAGAAAAATATTGTGTTTGTAAAAGAAGGGCTTGATGAAGGAGATATTGTGGTGCTGACCAATATATCAGGCGCTGCTGACAGTATGAAACTTAGAACAGCTGATAAATAATTGCGAGTTACGAGTTGCGAGTTGCGAGTTGCGAGTTGCGAGTTATGAAAATGGAGAATATTAATAGATGAAGGGTCCGATAAAATGGATGGCGCACAATCATGTAGCAGCCAATCTGCTTATGATGGTCTTTATTGTAGGCGGGCTTGTCATGTCATTTGCTATAAAGCAGGAGGTCTTTCCTGAGATAGATCTGGACATAGTAAGGGTTACTGTTGCATATCCCGGTGCCGGCCCTGAAGAGGTTGAGGACGGTATTATTCTCAAAATAGAGGAGAACCTCAGCAGTATCAGCGAGATAAAAGAGATCACATCTGTGGCAGCCGAAGGGTTTGGACAGGTATCTGCCGAGATACTTTCGGGTGAGGATATTGATATGGTGCTTCAGGACATCAAGTCCGAGGTTGACCGCATTATCACTTTTCCGGAAGATGCTGAAAGGCCTGTTGTGGCAAAGGTAGCGAGAAGGCGGGAAGTTGTCTCTTTAATGGTTTACGGTGATATACCCGAACGCAGTCTGCGGGAGCAGGCTGAAGATATCAGGGATGAACTCCTTGCAATGCCGGACCTGACCCAGGTCGACCTTAAAGATGTCCGGCCCTATGAGATATCGGTCGAATTAAATGAAGAGGACCTGCAGCGTTACGGGCTCACGCTTGCACAGGTAGCTGCAAAGATAAGTCAATCCTCTGTGGATCTTCCGGGCGGGGCAGTAAAGTCCGGCGGCGGAGAAGTACTTATACGTACTAAAGAGAAACGCTATACCGGCCGTGAGTACGCTGAGATCAGTATCCTTGAACGCAGTGACGGAACTCAATTGAAACTCGGTGATATAGCTGACATAAGGGATGATTTCGCGGAGACAGACCAGACTGCCCGGCTGGAAGGTAAGCCTGCTGCAATGATCGCGGTTTACCGCGTTGGCGATCAGAAACCTCTTGATGTATCCCGGGACGTAAGAGAATATGTGGAGAAGAAAAGAGACCTTCTTCCGGCATCGGTCAGCCTTGCTGTCTGGAATGACCGTTCTGATATTTACCGGGACAGGCTGAACCTTCTTTTAAAGAACGCCTTTCTGGGACTGATACTTATATTCATTATTCTCGGTCTTTTTCTCCAGATACGCCTTGCGATCTGGGTTATGCTCGGTATCCCTATCTCATTTTTAGGGGCCCTTCTCATGATGCCGTCCATTGATGTGTCTATCAATATGATCTCACTTTTTGCATTTATACTTGCACTCGGTATAGTCGTTGATGATGCTATTGTTGTGGGAGAAAATGTCTATACACACCGCACGATGAAGAAACCATATATGGATGCCTCAATTGACGGCGCTATAGAAGTGGGTAAACCGGTGGTCTTTGCTGTGCTTACAACAGTGGCCGCGTTCCTGCCCCTGCTTTACGTCAGCGGGGCAATGGGGAAGTTTATCCGGGTAATACCAATGGTAGTGATACCGATCCTGCTTGTCTCACTTGTTGAATCATTACTGATACTGCCTGCTCATCTCGGATTAGGCGGACACAAAAAATATACTAAGGGCGCAGCCGGTTTTTTTACCAAAATAAGAGAGGGCTTCGGCGGATGGCTCGAGAAATTTATAAAAGGCACTTACAGACGTCACCTTGCTGTTTTTATTGATAACAGATACACCGTGTTTGCATCTGCTGTGGCAATATTATTAATAAGCATAGGGCTTGTAGGGGGCGGTATAGTAAAGTTCCGCTTTATGCCTGAAGTTGATTCTGATGTTGTAAGCGCTACACTGAAAATGCCGATCGGTACTCCGGTTGAAGATACTGAGAGAGCGCAGGAACTTATTGTCAGAAAGGCTAATGAAGTTATTGCTGAATACAATAAGAACAGACCTGAAGGAGAGGGCGTGCTGCGACATATCTATTCAACCGTAGGGAGCGTGACCTCGCGCTCTCATGGCGGAGGCACATCTTCAGGGTCGCACCTTGCCAATGTCTCGATGCTTTTAACAAAAGCAGAAACCAGAGGGCTTTCCTCTTCTGATATTGCCCGCTCATGGCGTGAGGCAACCGGTGATATCCCCGGAGCTGACTCGGTAACATTTGAGGCATCTCTGGTTCGATTCGGGAAGAACATCGATATAAGGCTTGCGCATGAGGATTTCAGTGTACTTGCGGAAGCGGTCAGCAGGATCAAAAATGCACTCGTAACATATCCCGGTGTGAGTGATATTGATGATAATTATACAAAGGGCAAAAGAGAGATAAAACTCCGTCTTAAACCCGCGGCCCGCACCCTCGGAATAACAGGAGAAGACCTCGGCCGGCAGGTCCGGTCAGCATTTTACGGCACAGAGGCGCTCAGGCTTCAGCGTGGACGTAATGAAGTAAAAGTTATGGTCCGTTACCCTGAGAAGGACAGAAAGAGCCTCGATGATCTTGAGTCGATGCGCATACGCACTCCGGGCGGAGGCGAGGTACCTCTCAGTCAGGCCGCTTATGCAGAGGAGAGCAGGGGATTCAGTGAGATAAACAGGACGGACAGAAAGAGGGTCATAAACGTTACAGGAAGTGTGGATGTCAAGACAGGCAATCCTGAAGAGATCCTTCTTGATCTGAAAAATACGGTGCTTGACGTTCTTGTTTCAGACTATCCCGGACTTACCTACAATCTGGAAGGGGAAGAGAAAGAACGCAGTGACTCGATGGGCAGTCTCATGAGAGGGTTCCTTATGTCTCAGTTCCTGATATACTGCCTGCTCGCAATTCCCTTCAGAAGTTATTTGCAGCCTATAATAATAATGGCGGCGATACCGTTTGGTTTTGTGGGTGCTGTTATAGGACATTTAATGATGGGATTTAACTTCAGCATACTCAGTATGTTCGGCCTTGTTGCGCTGACCGGTGTTGTTGTCAATGATTCACTACTGCTTGTTAATTTTGCGAATGAGAGAAGAAGGGCGGGCGACTCACTGCATGATGCGGTAATGACGGCTGCGCAGAGGAGGTTCCGTCCGATCATACTCACATCGCTTACCACATGTCTCGGGCTTACCCCGATAATACTAGAAAAGAGCACACAGGCACAGTTCCTTATTCCAATGGCAATAAGTCTAGGCTTCGGTATACTCTTTGCAACTGTTATTACATTGATACTTATTCCATCGATATATATTATCCTTGAAGATCTAATAGGATTTTTCAAGAGAAAAGATGCTGAAGAAAGTTTGATCGAGTAGGGGTAATTCATGAATT
>CBFDEG010000090.1:0-10842 GCA_965603765.1 uncultured bacterium
AGCATTAAATTCCAAATCTCAAATTCCAAATAACAAACAAGCTCCAATGACCGAAACAGGCATGTTTGTAATTTGGAACTTGTTTGTTATTTGGAATTTGAATTTTGGTATTTAAGTTTTAGTGATATCTTCCAGCAGTTTTTTGATACTTTTCCCGAGAACAGGGTGCATAAAATCTTCGGCAATCTCCGCAAGCGGCTTTAATACAAACTCCCTCTCTTGAATATATGAATGGGGAATCTCCAGGTCAGGTGTGCTTAATACCAGGTCATCATAAAAGAGTATATCAAGATCTATGAGCCTCGGCCCCCACCGGACATCAATCACGCGCCCCATATCACGCTCTATCTTTTTCAATGTCTCCAAGAGCTCTTCAGGCTCCATGCCGGTTTCAGCTTCAACAGCCATATTTATGAACCCGGGCTGGTCCTTCACTCCCCAGGGCTCTGTCTCGATCATTGAGGATACTTTAGTGACATTTATCCTGTTTTCAGCAAAAAGGGCAATCGCATTTCTGCAATTGCCCTGCCTGTCACCAAGATTGGAACCTATTCCTATATATACGTTAGACATAATAAAAATTCTTAAAGCACCTTTTTGATCCTTGTAACAGCCTCTTTAAGCCGTTTGACTGGAACTGTAAGCGCAAACCTTATATATCCCTCGCCCGGCGCGCCGAAACCGTTGCCGGGTGTGGTCAGTATTCCTGCTTTGTTTAAAAGCATAGTGGTAAGCTCCATTGAAGAGTATCCTTTGGGACACTTGACCCAGATATAGAACGTAGCATCCGGTTTATTGGCCTCAAGCCCGAGAGCTGTCAGGCCTTCATATAATACGTCCCTTCTTTCCTTATACATGCTGCGTATCTTACTGAGCACTTTATCATCGGTCTTCAGGGCCTCTATTCCCGCGTCCTGAATGGCCTGAAAAATACCTGAATCAATATTTGTCTTGATCTTTCCAAGCCCTGCTATCACATCTTTGTTGCCGACCGCAAAACCGATCCTCCAGCCAGTCATATTATATGTCTTTGAGAGTGAATGGAACTCAATCCCTACATTCTTTGCTCCCGGCAACTGGAGAAAGCTTAACGGTCTTTCCTTGCCATAGTACATCTCGGAATATGCGGCATCATGGCAGATAATGATATTGTTCTCTGCCGCGAATTTTATCACATTTTTGTAAAATGCAGTGTCCGCGCATGCCGCGGTCGGGTTGTTCGGATAGTTTATGAACATAAGCTTTGCTTTTTTAAGAACGGTCTTAGGGATCTTATTCAGGTCAGGCAGGTAATTGTTCTTTTCCAACAAAGGCATCTCATGGCATATACCGCCTGCAAAGAGTGTGGCAACCGGATACACAGGATATCCGGGAGACGGCACGAGCACATAATCCCCGGGATTAACAAAGGCAAGCGGCATATGCCCGATACCTTCTTTTGAACCGATAAGTGAAAGCACCTCGGTCTTCGGGTCAAGTTTTACATTGAACCTTTTTTTATACCAGTCAGCAACAGCCTGCCTGAATGAGAGCATTCCGACATAGGAAGGGTACTGATGGTGGGCAGGATTCTTCACCGCCTTTCTCATTGATTCAACAATATGCTTTGGTGTCGGTGTGTCCGGATCCCCGATGCTCAGGTCAATAAGGTCGACCCCTTTGGCCAGGGCCTTATTTTTCATTATATCTATAGTTGCAAACAGGTAAGGTGGAAGGTCTTTGACCCTCTTTGCCGGTTCTACTGATACTTTTTTGCTCAATTCATGCCTCCTGGGAAATATTTTTTTATTCAGATTTTTCAGTTAAGCTTATAAGTTATTACAAACAGACCGCAAGATGCAAATCCTTTTATAAGAGAAACAGCAGAATATACTTAAGAGCTACAAAAACAATTAATCCCCCGAGCATGGTCTTTATTAATTTCTGGGGCATATATTTCTGAAATACCGCGCCAAGGTACATGCCCCCGAAGCCCCCTGCCCCGAAGAGAACTCCAAGCAGGATATCAGGTGATGTGGACAGACCGCTGCCGGACGGGATAAATGAATAGAACAGCACACCCGCGATCGAGGTCAGGAAAGTGCCCATCAAAGCAGCACCGGCAACCGTATAAACAGGCAGGCGGAACACGGCAACACAAAATGGCGCGATGATAGCGCCCCCGCCTATCCCGTATGTACCGCCCACAATACCGACTATAAATGAAAGCAGCAGCATCGGGAACGTATTAAAATGAAACCGTTCACCCCAGAACTCATACTCGACCCTTTTAAGGCTGACAGACACTGTTTTGACAACTGCATCCATAGGCAGGCCGGAAGCAAGGCGTCTGTCCCTTTCTCCCCTCAGCAGCATTGTCCTCTGCCTGAATTTCTCCTCCAGTGCAATGGACCTGTCCTTTGCGGAAACAGCCCTGCCGGTCATTTCATAAAATATACGTATCCCGATATACAAAAGAACAGATCCGACAAAAAGTTTGAATACACGAGGGTCAGGAAGGTACAGCACCCGCAGATAGTATCCGATAAACACCCCGGGCAATGTCCCTGCCGCAATTATCCATGTCAGGGGCCATGCCATCCGTCCGTCCTTTATATAGCGGTATACGCCGCTCGGTATGGCAACTATATTGTATACAAAATTGGTCGAACTCACCGATGGGCTTGTGTAGTTCAGAAAGCTCATCTGGAACGGCAGAAGGAGAAACGCGCCGGAGACCCCGCCCATTGAGGTGACAAAAGATATCACGAACGCAACAAGCGGGGGGATGAATATATATGTTTTAACACCGGATACAGGGAAAAGAACTTCCAGAAATTCCAATCAAGCCTCCAATAATAAATAGCCAATAACAAGCACCAAATAACAAATAAATCTCAAAACACAAACATGCATGTTTCGGATATTGGAGCTTGGTGCTTATTTGTTATTTGAAAGTTGTATTTTGGATCTTGTCGTTTCAGTATCTGAGTGTTGCCTTCAGGCGCTTTGGATTAATCAGGAGGTCAAGGCCTGAATTAATACCGGTGACACAGAGCTCACCGGCCATAAGTATGTCAACGGCACAGCCTTCTTCACCGTTAACAGCTACGCCTATCCGCGCGGTCCTGAGCATCTTTCTGTCATTATTGCCGTTACCGAATGCCACAACCGAAGATGCCCCGAGGCTCTCCACATACTCCTCTTTCTGAAGATCATGATACTCTCCCTCAAGCACACGAGTTTCGCAGCTGACACCCTCAAGTTCAGAAATGGCAGACCCGAATGTGTCGGACGTAAGAACATGAATATCCAGGAATTCCGATATGCTATTAAGCTGTTCTTTCACGCCCGGAACAAGCTTTCCGTTGCAGGACAGTGTACCGGTGAAATCAGAGACAAGGTGTTTAAGCTTTACAGCGCCGAATCCGGGAATATCTATTTCAAGCAAGAAAACCTCCTTCAGCTATGTTATTAAATAAAAAATGAAAAATCAATTGAATAAAGTTATGCTCTCCTAATATTCACCCGTAGTGTTGACAGAAGAGCGGTATGTTTTCTTTTTAGATTGAAGCTTCTTCTCATCAAGCATCTTTTCTTTTGCCCTCTTCGAACGTTTACGCTTCTGCCGCCGTATTTTTGCTATCTTCTTTGCTTCTTCGCTCTCTTCACCTTTTATTACACTCTCTATCTTTTCATAGAGCATTACCCTTGCATAATAGCGGTTAAGTCCCTGAGTCCGTGATCTCTGACATTTAACCTCTGTACCGGTCGGCAGATGTTTCAGGTAAACACATGTGGCCACCTTGTTAACATTCTGCCCCCCTTTGCCGCCGGAACATATAAATGATTCCTCAATGTCCTTTTCATAGACACCGATGCTGTCGAGTTTATCTTTGAGCGACTTTTCTTTTTCAGAACTTACAGGAAACATCTAAGATTATACAACAGAAGTGTTATTGCGCGGACGTTTAATAGAAAAGCATGCGGTCAATCAAGAAACTTCTTTACCCGTCCTACATCTCCACCCTCCAGGCGGACCTTGATACCATGGGTATGATTTGGTGACTTGGTCAAAATATCTTTCACAATTCCTTCTGTCAGGCTGCCGGTCCGCTGGTCCTTTTTCAGCACAATGGCTACACTTAGGCCGGGCCGTACATCAGAACGTCTCGTTCCATCCATTTATTGCCCTCCTGCAGATTATAAGGAGTGATTTTGAATGAGCAGCTTGATACCATCCTTGAAAAGGACCTCTATCTTATTATGCCCAACCACAGATGTAATGACCCCTACACCGAACTTAGAATGAGCGATCATGCTCTCTTGTTCAAAATTGCCGTTTATAGTGTACTTGCGGGCATTTGAAAAATCACCTTCTGCCAGGACCGTCAGATATTTATCATACTCCGTGATCTTGGGTTTTCTTTTCCTGGGAGCGCCTGATGCACCCGAAGATTTTCTTTGCGCCGGCTTAAGACGGTAGTTGTGCTGTCCACTACAGGTATTGCATTTAACCTTTTTAGGCAGGTTGTTGAGCATGGCAACGATAGTATGACCCAGCTCCAGCTTACATTTTGTACACCATGCCTCAATATCTTCACCTACTGAATAACTTTTTATCATTTATATTTTCTTTCCGGTTTATATATTACACTTGTTATTTAACTGCCTTTTCAGACCATCACAAAAACGCACCGACACAGCTATCTCAAACAATCGAACTTTGAGTTTTTCGTGGAAATTCAACAGCCGGAATACATCAGAACAGATAATGATAAAAGCCGGGAGAATTAAACACAGACAAAAAAAGCAGGTCCCGTCACCCGGGACCTGCTTGCCGAATTTACTCTTTTACGATATTAGTAGCTTTCGGGCCTTTATCGCCCTCAACAACTTCATAATTCACAACATCACCTTCAACAAGGCTCTTAAAACCGTCGCCCTGTATCTCGGAATAATGAGCAAAAACATCGGGACCGCCATCGTCCTGAGTTATGAAGCCAAACCCCTTGGATTCATTAAACCATTTTACTGTTCCCTTCGCCATACTATACTACCTCCTTCTTAATAAGCCGGATTTTAATATGATCCGGCCTTTAATAAAAAAAGACCCCAAAGAACAAAGTCTTTGTGGCCTTACCTGTGACAAAAACTTCTGAATAATGATGGCATCTTTCATTCTTAAAAGTCAAATGATTTTTTAAGCCTGTTCAGATCAAAAACAGAGCAATCCATATTGACATCAAAACGCTGCGGCAATATTGCTCTAACTCACGGTATTGATTAATATAACTATCAATGAAAAGAATAATACTCGCATCAGCGTCTCCGAGACGAAAAGAGATCCTTTCAACAACAGACCTCTCTTTCAGTGTCCATGCAGGTAATTATGAAGAGGACCTCGGACTCTCAATGAAGCCTCGGGACCTTGCCCGGTTCCTCTCCTTTAAAAAAGCTGAAGCAATCGCAACCATGCATAAGAATGCTGTTATAATAGCCGCTGACACGTTTATAGTATTTCAGGACAGGCTGCTCGGCAAACCACATACAGAAAAAGAAGCAAAAAAAATGCTGGCCATGCTCAACGGCAGGACCCATTCTGTGATAACCGGCTTCACAGTGCTTGATTCAGACAGCGCAAAGAAAGTATCCAGGTCGGTTGAAACAAAAGTATACTTTAAGAAACTCACTATTAAGGAGATAAACGCATATGTCAGGACCGGAGAGCCCCTGGACAAGGCAGGGGCATATGCGATTCAGGGACTGGGTTCGGCATTTATCAAAAAAATAGAGGGCGACTTCCTCAATGTAGTCGGGCTTCCGTTATCCGCCCTTTGCAGGACCCTGAAAAAATTCGGAATACATATTTCAGTAAAAAAGAAGGCCTGACTACTTCAGCGTCCCCGAGCTTTCTGACTTAATAAGATCTTCCAGTTTCTCGATAATAGCACCCGGCTCTGCAGGGACCTTTTCCGGACGAACAGCGTCAAGGTCCATATCCGCCAATTTATCTACATACGGGGTAGAAGGAATCGGAATGTCAGGGTAATATTTCTGGAAATAAGGGAATTTAGCAGGGGATGCGGTCTCAAGCACCGCTATGACCGACATGTCCACACTGAAGTACTGTCTGTACCTAAAGGACGCGGCCACACCTATTACCCCGTGAGGTTCGAGAACAATATTGTTTCTGCGCCAGAACCTGACAATATGGGCCTCAATGTCTTCATTGGTAATTATGTCCTCACTGAAAATATCTCTACGGAGTTTCTCAAGCACTTCCGGTGTTATCCCTCTTTCTCCCAGAAGAATATCAGGGATGTTCTCCGGCGATTCGCCATACAAAAATAGTATCCGTTCAAGATTGGACGGTACGGAAATATCCATTGAATTAGCAAGCGTATTTTTATTGCTCATGCTTCCTAATGATGTTCCCTTGCCCACAATATTTGCAAACATATTATTGGCATTTGTGCCGGCAATAAAGAGCGCGACAGGCAGTCCCATCCGTTTCGCGATCAGACCGGCAGTAAGATTGCCGAGATTGCCTGAGGGGACCGAAAAAATAATCTCCTTGTCCGGAAACTTCCTGTGAAGCCTGGACCAGATATAAAAATAATATATGCTCTGAGGAAGAAGCCTCCAGGCAGATATAGAGTTTGCCGAGGTAAGATTATATGTTTCACGCACGCTGTTATCATTGAGCAATGCCTTGGCCAGACGCTGGCAGTCATCAAAATTTCCGTCAACCGGGATTGCGACTACATTACCTGACACCGACAGCATCTGTTTTTCCTGGACTTCCGAGATCCCGTCAGCCGGATAAAGAACAATGACATTTGTATTGGGAAGATTATGAAAAGCTGTCTGTATGGCTGTGCCGGTGTCCCCTGAGGTCGCAACTATAATCGCGGCCCGCCTCTGTCTGGACGAGAGATAGTGACTCATAAGCCTTGCGAGAAACCTCGCTGCAAAGTCCTTGAAACTGCAGGACGGTCCCCTGTCAAGTCGGGCAATAACAATATGATTATCATCCATGGCTTCCTCAATCGGGATATCTATTTCACTGTATGCGCCTTCACAAATGTCCGCAAGCACTTCATCAGAGACATCTTCCGAAGGAAGAAATCCCCGTATCACCAGCCATGCCATCTCAGCGTATGAAAGGTCTGCCAGACTATGTATTGTGCCCTTACTGAAACAGGGCAGACTTTCAGGCATAAAAAGCCCATAATCAAACGAAAGCCCCCTTTCAAGAACAAGGTTCCATTTATAACGTGCCTTCCCTTCACGGTCCCTTGTAGAGACAAATAGAGGAGGTGTATCAGCACCCTCGGGAAGCAATTTACGCAGTTTTTCAATATTCATTTTTACTCAAACTCCTTGGAAGCTAGGGAACATTAGATAGTTATGCCCCTGCTGTATACTGCCTATTATAGTTTATTAGATATCCTTAAGGTCAATATGATTGACCTTAAACAAGGAAATTCTATTTTTCACATAACAGCAGCAGATCTTTTTTAGAAAATTATTTCGGATACCCTGATCGCAGGGTAAAACAATTTTAGCGTAAAATCTATAAGTTCAAAGCCATTTGCATAAAATTTCAATATTTATCCAATTGAAAAATTTTCTAAAAAAGATCTGCTGCTGTTACTACATTGTAAAAAGCAGTGACATGTTCATATAATAACCGATATGCTTTCTATCGGAAATATCGATCTTGACCCGCCCCTTCTGCTTGCGCCCATGGCGGGAATAAGTGACCTGCCCTACCGCCTGCTCAACAGATCTTTCGGGTTCAAATTTGCGTTCACCGAGATGCTGAGCGCAACAGCCATTACCTATCTGAACCAGGGAACCATGCAAAGGCTGGCGCCGCACCCTGACGACATACCACTGGGCATCCAGATAGTCGGACGCGACCCAGAGATCATCAAAAAGGCGCTGGACATGATCTCTGAATATCAATTCAGTTCAATAGATTTCAATGCCGCATGCCCCGTAAAAAAAGTTGCCGGCAGAGGCAAAGGGGCCGGCATGCTCAGGGAACCTGAAAAACTGCAGGAGATCCTTGCATTGATCGTGAAAAAAATGACAATACCTGTAACTGTCAAGATACGCTCAGGATGGGACGAAGAATCTGTAAATGCAGTGGAAATAGGTCGTCGCGCAGAAGATGCAGGGGTGCACGGTATTATTGTTCATGGCAGAACAAGGGCACAGCGGTACAAAGGCACAGTGGACTACAACATTATACGCAAGTTAAAAGAGGCGGTGACAATACCTGTTATTGCAAGCGGAGACGCTTTTTCACCTCTACTTATAAAAAAATTATTTAATGAGACAGGATGCGACGGGGTCGTGATAGCAAGGGGAGCGCTCGGAAACCCCTGGATATTCCGTGAAACAGCAGGGCTGCTCAGGGATGGCCGGATACCTCCCGGCCCGGACATAGAAGAACTGATCCGGACAATGAAAAAACACCTGACCTCCAATGTCGAACATAACGGTGAAAAAATAGGCGTGATACAGTTCCGCAAGTTCTTCTCCTGGTACACAAAAGGCCTGCCTGTAAAAGGACTGAAGGTAAAAGCTTTCATGGCCGGCAAGGAAGAGGAGATGCTCGGGATAATAGAAGATCTGAGAGAATGCGGCAGCCGCCATCCCAGTGAGCTTGAAGTAACATAACTAGTATGAACAAAAAGAAAGGGCCTTACATACAATGAGCGACGAACAAAACAAAGTCATCTACTCCATGGTAGGAGTCAGCAAATTCCATAACAAAAAGCAGGTACTGAAAGATATCTACCTGTCGTATTTTTACGGGGCAAAGATCGGTGTTCTCGGTCTTAACGGCTCGGGTAAAAGCTCCCTTCTCAGAATACTGGCAGGCAGGGACAAGGATTTTAACGGTGAAACCGTACTCTCACCCGGACATACGGTCGGCTTTCTGGAACAGGAACCGGAACTTGATGAGAACAAGACTGTCCGTGAAATAGTTGAAGAAGGTGTACAAGAGATAGTTGATGCACTTGATGAATACAATAAAATAAATGAAAAGTTCGCCGAGCCAATGTCAGATGATGAAATGACAAAACTCATTGAACGGCAGGGAGTTGTACAGGAAAAACTGGACGCACTTGATGCATGGAACCTCGATTCCCGTCTCGAAATGGCGATGGACGCCCTTCGCTGTCCGCCCGGAGACACAAAGATAAATGTCATTTCAGGCGGAGAGAAAAGACGTGTGGCACTATGCAGGCTGCTTCTCCAAAAACCTGACATCCTGCTTCTTGATGAACCGACAAACCATCTCGATGCAGAGACAGTTGCATGGCTTGAGCACCATTTAAAGAACTACGCGGGAACCATCATTGCCGTTACTCATGACCGCTACTTTCTTGATAATGTTGCGGGCTGGATACTTGAGCTCGACAGGGGGCAGGGAATACCATGGAAGGGAAATTACTCTTCATGGCTTGAGCAAAAGCAGAACCGTCTGAAGCAGGAGGAAAAGTCCGAGAGCGACAGACAAAAGACCCTCCATCGCGAACTCGAATGGATACGCATGACCCCGAAGGGCCGCCACGCAAAGGCAAAGGCGCGTATCACTTCATATGAAACACTGCTTAACCAGGATGCTGATAAGAATGCAAAGGAACTTGAGATATATATTCCCCCAGGCCCGCGTCTGGGCGACGTTGTAATAAGCGCGGACAATGTAAGCAAGGCATTTGAAGATAATATACTTATGGAAAACATGACCTTCTCTCTTCCCCCCGGAGGCATTGTCGGCATCATCGGCCCGAACGGGGCAGGAAAGACAACACTCTTTAAAATGATAACCGGACAGGAGACCCCTGACTCCGGCACATTCACAACAGGCGAGACCGTAAAGCTCGCGTATGTTGACCAGAGCCGTGACGACCTCAGCCCTGACAAAAGCATATGGGAAGTTATATCAGAAGGCAATGACACTTTGCAAATAGGCAAAACGCAGGTAAACTCACGCGCCTATGTTGCACGCTTTAATTTTTCCGGAAGCGACCAGCAGAAGAAGGTTTCCGTTTTGTCAGGCGGTGAGAGAAACCGTGTACACCTTGCTAAAATACTAAAAGAAGAGGCCAATGTGCTCCTACTTGATGAACCGACAAACGACCTTGACGTAAACACCATGCGCGCGCTTGAAGAAGCACTCGAAAACTTTGCGGGCTGCGCTGTTATCATAAGCCATGACAGGTGGTTCCTTGACCGTATCGCAACACACATACTCGCCTATGAAGGCGACAGCAAGATTGTCTGGTTTGACGGTAATTACTCTGAGTACGAAGCGGAGAGAAAAAAGCGATTAGGAGCTGCCGCTGACCAGCCTCACAGGATAAAGTACAGACACCTTACCAGGGACTGATAGAAAATACACATGAAAGCACAGATAACACATCATCCGGGTTTTAAACGGGCAGTGCCCTTTGCGGTCTACATGTTCTTCATTCTGGCATCCGACCTGCTGAAACCGCTTGTACCGGCGGGCATACTGGCTGACAATTTTACAGCCATTATTTATCCGTTAAAGATACTATCCGTAACAGCTGTGCTTATTTATTACTGGAGGTCTTATGATGAGCTGAGACTGAAGAGCCTGACCGCCTTAAATATATTCGGTGCAATAATAACAGGCATTTTAGTCTTCGTCCTCTGGATAAATATGGACTGGAAGTTCGCGGCCATGGGAACTCATGAGGCATACGACCCCCGGGGCCTGTCTGAAGGGCACTACTATGCTTTTCTTGCAATAAGACTGGCAGGGACTGCATTGATCGTCCCTGTATTTGAAGAAATATTCTGGCGTTCCTTTGT
>CBFDEG010000091.1:0-10731 GCA_965603765.1 uncultured bacterium
GGCTTGAGCGATTCATCAAGTTCTGAAACACCTTTCAGTTTCGAATCCCCCCAGATAATATCAACCCAGTTAAAAGGCCCTGCTGACTCGATTATCGAAACCTCGGCCTCAATTCCGTCTTCATGGTTATTAGACGAGACAGCAACATCCTCGGGACGTATCCCGAGCAGGACATCATCTGTACCGAGGACTCCGTCAACAAATGGCGATATGATCACACCGTTGCAATCGACCTCAACAGGATTACGCTTTTTGATACCGGCCCTTACAAAGTTCATGGGAGGGCTTCCTATAAAACCCGCTACCATTGTATTTGCAGGCTTCATGTATATCTCCGCCGGTGGGCCGCACTGCTGGATCTTACCATCGTACAATATTGCTATCCTGTCGGACAGGCTCATCGCCTCTGCCTGGTCATGCGTTACATAGACAGTTGTGATCTTCAGCTCATGATGAAGTTTTTTGAGCTCCGCCCTCATCTCAACACGAAGCCGTGCATCGAGGTTCGAAAGGGGTTCGTCCATTAAAAAAACCCTCGGCTCCCTGATTATCGCCCTGCCGAGCGCAACCCTCTGTCTCTGGCCGCCTGAGAGTTCACGGGGCTTCCTCTTCAAAAGGCCTTCAAGACCGAGCAGGTCCGCTGTTTTTCTGACCTCTGTTTCTATTACATCTTTTTTGATCTTCTTCATCTTAAGCGGAAAGGCCATGTTCGCATAAACTGTCATATGGGGATAAAGGGCATAGCTTTGAAAGACCATCGCAACATCCCTCTCTTTGGGAGAAAGTTCATTTACTGTCTGTCCGTCAAACTTCAGGTTTCCGGCTGTCAGATCCTCAAGCCCTGCGATCATGTTCAGTATGGTTGATTTGCCGCAGCCGCTCGGGCCTACAAATGTGAAGAACTCTCCGTCCTGTATAACAAGATCAAGGTCACTGACGACCTCAACAGTCCCGAAGTTCTTTTTGATCTGTTCAAGTATTATCTCTGCCATATCATCCCTTTACCGCCCCGGCCGTAAGGCCGCTGATTATTCTTTTCTGAAACACGAAGACCATAAGCACAAGTGGCAGTGTGGAAACAGTCGATGCAGCGGCGATCTCTCCCCAGGGCATTGTATACTGCCCCTGAAAAAGTGCTATCCCCACCGGAAGGGTCTGGAAGTCCTGCTGTGTCATGATAAGCAGGGCAAAGAAAAATTCGTTCCATGCATAAATGAATATGAGTATCGCCGCAGTGAACACACCCGGCGCGGCAAGCGGTACAATTATCCTGAACAATGTCTGAAAATGGCTGCATCCGTCTATTTTAGCTGAAGCCTCAAGTTCCGGGGGAAGATCGTTGAAAAAACTGGTCATGATCCATATCCCCAGAGGAAGCGTCAATGTTACATACGGTATTATCAGCCCCTGATAACTGTTGAGCCATCCAAGGTCCTGCAGTATCCTCCAGACCGGGCCTGCTATGGATATCTGGGGGAACATGGATACGATCAGCAGACTGCCCATTATCAGCCCCTTGCGTTTGATCCTGAGGCGTGCAAGCGAGTATCCTGTAACGATGGATATCAGGACCGTAACCAGCGTTGTGATACCGGCAACAATTATACTGTTGCCGGCAAAGTGAAGCAGGTTATATTCATCTATTGCGGCCCTGTACGAATCGAGCGTTCCTGAAGGCACCAGTACCGGCGGTATGGATGTTATCTCTATTGAGCTCTTCAGGGAGGTGTTCACAAACCAGAGAAACGGCAGCAGGCTCAGCGATACAATGATGAAGACCGTAATGTAAAACAATATCTTTTTCATATTAAACCCACAGCGATCATCCTTTTTCTTTAAACAGTCCTGTGCCTATCACCTTTATATAAAAGAGAGAGATAATAAACGTGATAATAAATACAAGCACGGAAATTGTAGATCCATACCCCATAAGCCCTTCTGCAAATATCTTTTTATACCCGTAGAACTGAAGCACATTGGTCGAGTCGGCAGGCCCCCCCTGTGTCATAACAAATACAAGGTCAAAGACCCTGAACGCATCCATTGTCCTGAAAAGAAGCGCGATAAGTATCGCGGGCTTGATAAGGGGCAGTGTTATCTTCCTGAACTGCTGCCATGAAGAGGCCCCGTCAATTTTAGCGGCAGAGTAGAGCTCATCAGGGATGACCTGAAGGCCTGCCAGTATCAGGAGTCCTGCAAAGGCGGAGGTCTTCCAGACATCCGCAATGATTATGGCCGCAAATGCGGTCTGAGGGTGTGCAAGCCAGGCAGCATATGCGGATGTATCAGCACCGAATAACAGGTAATTGACCAGCCCGTATTGATCGTTGAATATGAACCTCCACATCTGTGAAGAAACAACAGTAGGAAGCGCCCAGGGCACCAGAATGGCCGCCCGCACCCACCCTCGCCCCTTAAACCGTTCATGTATGACAAGGGCGATAACAAGACCTAACGCTATTTCAAGAAGTGTTGTAGAAAAAACAAAGACCAGCGTATTGATCAGGGAATGCAGTGCGACCCTGTCACCCAAAAGCGCCCTGTAATTTTCGAGGCCGACAAAAGGTCTGCCCAGCTGGGGCAGACTGAGGATTATTTTATGGAGGCTCAGGAAGATGGAGTACGCTATCGGATAAAAGGCAAACAGAGCGACAATGAGAAAACAGGGAGTCAGCAGCGCAGAAGAAAATATTCTTTCCCGGGTTAAGATGGATAGTCTCATGTTTTCAAGTAACTATTCATTGAAAAAATAATAACAGTTCCCGTCGCAACCGTCTGAACTACTTGAATAGCTGGAACCTTAATTATTTCCCGCCTTTCTCCATTTTAATGATCTTTTCTATTTCCTCAGAAGCATCATCCGCCTCTTTTTTGAGGTCTGTTTCCTGAGATGAAATGGCCTTACTGAAGTATCTCTGGAGCACATTTGAGACAGCGGGATAAAGCGCTGTTCTCGGCCTCGGATAGGCGGTCATGAAAACATCCTTCATATCAGAAAAGTGCGGATATGCTTTCAGGATATCTTCATCATTATATAATGCCTTCCTTGTGGGAGCACGCCCCCCCTTTAACGCAAGGATCTTCTGGGCCCTTTCACCTGTTAAGAACCTGGCAAATTTTATTGCCGCGTCTTTATTGCGGGTATGGCTGCTTATGCCGACCTGCCAGCCGCCAAGTGTTGAATAACTCTTCCTGCCTTTAAAGTGAGGGAGCTTTGCAATGCCGGCCTTGTCTGCAATTGTTGAACTTTCTGAATCATTCAGGACCCTCCATGCATAAGGCCAGTTCCGGTGGAACACTGTTAATCCCTGCACAAAAATATCCAGGGATTCAGGTTCCTGATAGGTCAGTACACCTACAGGAGCTGCCCTGCCGATAATACTGTCCCTCACAAACCCGACCGCTTCCAAAGCCGGGGCAAGGGCTATTCCGGACTTTCCGGTATCAGGGTCAAGTATCATGCCGTTGTTGCTTAAAATATACTCCTGCATATTACAGACAAGTCCTTCATACTGTTTGAACTGCCCTGAGAATCCGTACATACTGTTACCCTTTGCTGCCTCTTTTTCAACTATCACGCCTGCAGCAGAAACCATATCCTGCCATGTCACAGGCGGTGCAAAGCCGTACCTGTCCAGCAGGTCTTTCCTGTAGTAGAGAATTCCGCTGTCAATGAAAAGGGGCATCCCGTATATTTTATTCTTAAAGGTATTAGCAATGACCGGTCCTTCCATGAATTCAGCCTGTTCGGATAAAGGAAAGATATCATCAAGGGGCATTGCCCATCCTGCGGCTCCGAATTCAGGCGGCCATATAACATCCATGAGAAACACATCCACATCCTCGCTTTTGTTCTTCAGCTTTTGTGTCAGGAGATCATGAAATGCGGTGGAGGAATGAGGCCCGAGCTCTCTGACCACTTCAATATCCGGGTGTTCGGACTTAAATACAGCAAGAAGCTCTTCCCAGGCTTCAGGGATGTTTGGCTTCCAGGTAACGAAATGTATCCTGGTCTTACCCTCTTCAGCTTTTTTTGTGCACCCGGAGATCGAAAAAGAAACCAGTATAAAAAGCAGTATAAAAAGCCATGGAAGTTTTAAGTCAAATAGAGATTTGCCTGAAAAAATGGTCCGAAGTGATCTCAACATGATATTCCCCCTTCTTTATATACATGTTCAAGGATTGTTGATTAATACAATACTAAACTATAGGCAAACTGTAAACCCCGTTTGGATGTAATTGCGAATAGCAGGATGCAAGGTGAAACATGTATTGCACAAAGAGTTTTCAGAGATCAGAGCAGAATACTTCTCACTCTTTCCCGGGCCAGGGCACATTGTCCCTCTCTTCAGCAAAGTAGCAGAACCTGTCCCATGTAAATTCCTTATGGGACACAGGACAGCGCAGAGTGACCTTCTGGTCGGTGACATCTATGACCTCCCAGTCGCCATTGCGCTTTGAACCCTCGATCCTGATCTTCTGCCCTGCTTCAAGAGGATATGGTTTAAATACCGTCACATTATGATCAGCCATATATTCTCCTTTATAAATAAATTATACCCCATTTTAAACAGGCCTATGAAATTATTTGCACCTCACTTTTCATTTGATATAATTAGTGCATGAACAAACTGCTAAATGAAAGATCCGCTTATCTAAAGCATGCTGCCGACCAGAAGGTCGACTGGCACCCCTGGTCAGAAGAGGCCTTCGAAAAGGCGAGAAGAGAGAACAAGCCGGTCTTTTTAAGCTCAGGCGCGGTATGGTGCCACTGGTGTCATGTAATGGCACAGGAGAGTTTCTACGATAATGAGACAGGGGCATTGCTGAATGAGCACTTTATAAACATCAAACTCGACAGAGACGAAAAACCTCACATTGACAGAAGATACCAGCTTGCAGTCTCGGCAATGGGTGAAGGCGGGGGATGGCCGCTGAGTGTCTTCCTTACCCATGACAAAAAACCTTTTTTCGGCGGGACCTATTTTCCGCCGGAGGACAGGTTCGGCAGGCCGGGGTTTAAAAAGGTAATAAAGACCGTAACGGAATTCTACAGGGATAATCAGAACGATATTTCCGATTATACCGGAAGGCTTATTGATCTGATAAAACCCGGACCAATGCAGGAGGGGGATATAAACGAATCACAGCTTGAACGTGAACTGCAGGCCGTGCTTTCAGAATTTGACCCCAAAAACGGCGGCTTCGGAACTGCCCCGAAATTCCCTATGCCGGGCGCACTTCAATTTCTGATAAGCAGGTATTTTATCAGCCGTGATGAAGCAGCCGCCGATGCCATTAAAAACACCCTCAGGTCAATGGCAGCCGGGGGTTTTCATGATCATTTAGGGGGAGGGTTCCACAGATACTCAACAGACAGGGCATGGATAATCCCGCATTTTGAAAAGATGGCAGATGACAACGCGTGGCTGTTAAGAAATTACCTCAATGCATACAGTGTGTTCGGCGATGAATTCTTTAAAGCTGTCACAGCCGATATCATCAGGTTCATAAAAGATGTGCTTTCAGATCCTGATGGCGGTTTTTATGCAAGCCAGGATGCTGATGTCACTGCTGATGATGAAGGAGGATACTTTACATGGAGCGATGAGGACCTGAAAACGGTCCTTAACGATAAAGAGTACAGGCTGCTCTCTCTTCACCTGATGCATGAAGCCGGTTCCATGCACCATGACAGATCAAGAAAAGTGCTGTTTGCCGTTAAGGGTGCCAGGGAGATCGCGGAAGAAACAGGCATCGATATAGCTGAAGCAATTAAAACAATAAAGACCGGAAAAGAAAAACTCCTGCATGAAAGAAACAAAAGAGATGCCCCTTTTATCGATAAGACGCTTTATACGTCAATAAACGGCATGCTGATCTCAGCCTTTTTTGAGGGGTACAGAACACTCAACGACAAAAGCCTTAAAGACTTTGCACTCATAAGCCTTGAGAAAATCATGACCTCCTCTTTAATAAACGGCAGGCTTTTTCACACTGAAGGCACGCCCGCGTTACTGGATGATTATGTCTACCTTGCCGAGGCCCTTATAACCGCATATGAAGTAACCGGAGAGACCTCCTGGCTGAACAGGGCTGAAAGAATATTGGAGACCTGTATCGAAAAACTCTGGGACAGTGATGAAGGAGGCTTTTTTGACACAGATGACCATCTGCTCGGGGTAAAAATAAAAGACATAGACGACAACCCCAGACCTTCGGGTAACTCAGTAGCGATAAAAGTCATGTTAAAACTCCATCAAATTTCAGGAAAGGATATCTATCATGAATATGCTGAAAAAGCCTTGCGGGCCTTCAAGGCACGGGCAGCATCGATATCCCTTCATGCAGGATATTATTATTCTGCACTTGATGCATTTTTCAATGCAGTCAGGATCGAACTGCATACAGCCCCCGGAAGTGAGCTTGCCCAAACAGCACTATCCCTTTTCAGCCCCTTTACAGCGCTTGTATACGGGGAGGATGAAGGACATGCAGTACCATGCAGAAAAGATGTCTGTCATGGACCCATTACTGATCCGCTTAAGTTAAAGGAATATTTTAATAAAATAAGTTCATGATCAAGAGATATCTGTCTTGATCATTCAATGAAATATTAGCGAACATCTTTCCGTGGATCACAGGGATGCAGAGGGAGAATAAACCGCGCACCTCATACTATAGTTGATCAGAAACAACTTTTCTTCTTTGAGTGATATATTGATGCGTTACTCTGCCTTTTTGCGGTCAGTGATATCTTTAGCAATATGAACAGCGCCGGTAATCTCTCTATTTTCATCAAAAATAGGTGAGGTGGATACTTGCAGATAGATCCCCAATTTAGTTTCAAAAAATTCTTCTGTAACCGGTTTCATATACTTCATGGTCTGCTTATGAGGACATTCAGGCCAGGGCTCATTAACATCATGTATTACCTCGTAACATTTTTTACCAATAATATCCTCTTTCTTTTTCCCAAGGCGGTCACAAAAAGCCTTGTTCACCCTGACAAGATTAAAATCTTTATCATGAATTGAGACCATATCACTAACAGAGTCAAATGTTACTTCCCATTCTTTTGCCGCCTTGATCAGCCTTTCCTCTGTCATCCTGCGCTCAGTAATGTCTCTGCCTACGGAAATAATATATTTAACATTGTTCTCCTCATCTTTAACTCCAGAGGCCAGGTATTCCGTCAGGACCCTCCTTCCATCCTTGCACATAAGCGATATCTCACATTTCCCCTCCCCTTTAGTAAGAACATCATGTATTACAGCAGCGGCAGTATTTAGATCTTCAGGACTGTAATAGGAATCCGGGGCCTTCAGGCCAGCAATTTCTTCGTCTGTATAGCCTGATATTTCTCTAAAACGCTTATTCCAGCGGATCGCCTTACCTGTCTTTGGATCAAAAACAAAGAACGTATCTATTTGTGCGTCTATTGCCGCATCACTAAAATGTTTTTCCTCATCCAGTTTCTTCTCCACACTATGTTTATAAAGTGCCATTTCAATAGTAATACGCAGGTCATGCTCTGCAAATGGTTTACTCAGATATCCGTAAGGGTTCGTATCCTTTGCACGTTCAGACAGCATCTTATTCGTATATGCTGAAAGATAAATAACAGGGACCTTATTTATCAGATGTATCTGTCTCACAGCTTCAATACCGTCCATATCACCCGCAAGCATGATATCCATCAATAAAAGATCAGGGCTTATCTCCCTGGCCTTTTTGATCGCATCTTCTCCTGAAGATGAGATATAAGGAACATCATAGCCCATTCGTTTTAATATTAGCTGCAGGTCTTTGGCAGTAAGTGCTTCATCTTCAACAACCAGTATCGTAGCTTTTCCCATTAAATGGTTGTCCTTATAAAAAATAGATCATTCTTATTAAATTATACCAGACAAATAAAGCAAATCATAATCCAAAGATCTGTTCTGCAGTGTCTATTCAACTTATTAATTTGTAGCCATTCATTTAATACCGTTTGATTTTTTCAGGAATGATTCAGTACGTAATGCATTAAAAATTCAATAGTGTCTGCGAGGATGTTTTTTTTGTGTGCCAACAGAACATTTAATGTTATTATTCAAACAGCTAATTTTTAAAATCTTATATCTTATATAGCAATCAATGATCAAACTGATAAATATCAACAAATCATATACCTCAGACGGGCATGCTATAAAGAACCTGTCTCTCGACATTCGTGCTAAAGAGACACTTGTACTTTTAGGGTCTTCAGGGTGCGGGAAGACAACAATATTGAAAATGATCAACCGCATTATCGAGCCTACTTCCGGCACGATCCTCATTGAGGGGAAAAACATTCTCGAACAGGACGCTATAGAACTAAGGCGTTCAATTGGATATGTTATTCAGGAGATAGGGCTGTTCCCCCACATGAACATAGAAGATAATGTATCTGTTGTACTGAAGCTCAAGGGCCTGCCTGAAGAGGAACAAAAAAGCAGAGCAGATGAAGTTCTTGAACTTGTCGGCCTGAATCCTGAGCAGTTCCGCAGCCGCTACCCGGATGAACTCTCCGGCGGCCAGCAGCAGCGCATAGGAGTGGCCCGGGCACTGGCTGCAAACCCCGTATTGCTCTTAATGGACGAACCATTCAGTGCTGTTGATGCCGTGACACGTGAGCTTCTTCAACAGGAACTTCTGAAATTAAAAGAACGTCTGAACAAGACTATCGTATTTGTTACACATGACATCTTTGAAGCCTTTATCCTTGCAGACCGTATAGCGATAATACACGAAGGCCGATTACAGCAGGTTGGAACTAAAGAGGAAATTATTTCATCTCCTGAAACAGAATTTGTTAAAGAACTGCTCATGAAACCCAAAAAACAACTATCAGCCTTTAAAGGTTTACTGTAAAATGGATATGAATTTTATTGTTGAGCGTTTACCGGAATTACTTCTGCGTACAAGAGAGCATCTGCTTTTATCCGGCATTTCAACAGGAGCGGCTGTAGTATTCGGAGTTCCGCTCGGTATTTACGTAATAAATAAAACCTGGTTACGGTCCTTTGTCTTTGGTATGGCAGGTATTGTACAAACAGTCCCAAGCCTTGCAATGCTTGCCTTCCTGTTAATATTGATCGGCAAGATAGGTATTGTACCCGCGATAATAGCTCTCACACTTTATGCATTTCTTCCCATTATCCAAAATACCGTCACAGGGCTTGAAGGCGTCCCGCCCCATTTAATAGAGGCATCACAGGGAATGGGCATGACAAAGGCACAGCAGATAAAAATGGTGAGACTGCCGCTTGCTTTGCCTGTTATTGTAGCCGGCATTAAAACTGCGGCCGTGATCAGCGTGGGGATTGCCACATTATCAGCATTTATCGGGGCCGGTGGTTTGGGAGAGTTCATTAACCGCGGGCTTTCCCTGTCAGATACACGCCTGATATTGCTCGGCGCCATTCCATCTGCAATTCTGGCGCTTTATGTAAGTTTTGCTATTAATGCCATTGCGTGGGGACTAAATAAAAGAAAGAGGCAGCAGATAAAACTGCTTAAAGGAAGCTCCGGCAAACTTTTATCTTTTATCCCGCTTATCATATTATTTTTAATCGGGATAACAGGGTATATACCAGAAACCGGCTCATCCGATACAGAGAAAACCACTATCACTATCGGCAGCAAAAATTTCACGGAACAATTGATCATTGCTGAAATGATGGCACAGGTCATTGATATCAAAACAGGACATGATGTTGAAAGAAAGCTCAACCTCGGGGGAACCATGATATGCCATGAAGCTCTTTTAAATGGAGAGATCGATATGTACCCTGAATATACCGGGACCGGCCTGCTTGCTATCTTAAAAAGCAACACATCATTCACAACGCCCGGCGAAGTGTATAACTATGTGTCCCTTGAATATGAAAAACAGTTTAACCTGAAATGGCTCCAGCCTTTTGGATTTAACAATACATATGCCTTTGCCGTTAGAACAGAAGATGCCGTAAAGAACGAATGGGAGAAAGTATCTGATCTAACATCTGCAGCTGATTCATTAAGGGCAGGTTTTACAGCCGAGTTCGCTGAAAGGCAGGACGGTTATCCCGGTTTTCAAAAGGCTTATCATATATCATTCGGGAAAGTGATCAGTCTGGATCCCGCACTCATGTACGATGCTGTTAAAAATGGACATGTAGATATTATTACCGCCTTTTCAACAGATGGGCGAATTCCCGCATATAATCTTTTTATATTGGAGGATGACAGAGCTTTTTTCCCGCCTTACTATGCAGCGCCGGTTGTCCGCAAAGAGGTCATCGATAAATATCCTGAAGTTCAAAAGGCACTCGCCCTGCTTGCCGACCTCATCGATGCAAAGACCATGCAGGGACTCAACTTTGAAGTAGACCAGAACAAGCGGAATATTAAAGAGCTCGTCCGGGAGTTTTTTAAGGAAAAATCCATTTTATAATTTGATTTTCCTTACATTTAAAAAACAGCTTATATCTGATCTATCAAACTACCCAAAGATATAGTGGAAACATCGGGTTGAGTATTAATCAGTTTTCTGATCCGTGTTTTCAGATGGTTCCTGTTCAGAATCAGTTGATTCCGTTTCAGTTGACTCCACTTCAACAGGAACCTGCAAAGTTCCCTGTAGTTTTTTCTTTTTCTTCTCATCCTGTTTTTTCTGTCTCTGCAGTTCTTTTTTTCGCTTATTACTGCTGTACATACCGGAACGTT
>CBFDEG010000092.1:0-10717 GCA_965603765.1 uncultured bacterium
TAAGCCGCAAGCCCTGCAGGAAATTACGCAGGATCTGATCTTTACATTCACGGTAGTGTTTATGGTTCGGGTTGCGGAATAATGCGCTTAATTCGTGTTTGCTGATGCTCAAGCCGGCCTGATCCATGATTTCTAATATATCTTCGGATTTCAGGTTTAACGCGATCTTTAACTTTTTAAATATTATATTGTTGGTTATGCGCTTTTCCGGCTCAGGCTGTACCCCTTCTTTTTTGCCCCGTTTCTCGTTAATAAAACCATTCAGGAAGATTGCAAATTGAGTATCGGTACATTTTTGATACGCAGGATCATCATCTTTTTTTAACCAGTCGCTGATCTGCTCCCGTGTCACTTTATAGTTTGCCAGGCCGAATATATCGATCATTTTAGAATCATTTAAATCAAAGGTATAGCGTAGACGGCGTAATATATCGTTACAAAACATATGTATTCTCCATTCTAAACTGCAGTTGTGTAATAATGATAAATTTGTTTCTGATGAAAATTATAACACAGAAAGAGCGGAAGGATTTTTGCAGGGGCACCTCTTGTGGGTGCCCTCCTGCCAGATGCATGATAGGACATTCAACAAAACCGGGGCAGGCACAAGACCTGCCCCTACAGAAATACGAATATGTTAAAATAAATCCCCTGGATTCCTGTTACCGCAGGAGAGAAGGAGAAATATTCATGGAAATAATAACTACCATAAAAGAAATGCAGGCCTTTACAAAAAAAATAAAGGCTGAAGGCAAGTCCATCGGCTTTGTGCCTACTATGGGCGCTCTGCATAAAGGGCATATGAGCCTTTTTGAGAGTTCGACAAAAGACAATGACGTAACGGTTGCGAGCATCTTTGTGAACCCCACCCAGTTCGGGCCGACCGAGGATTTTAATAAATATCCGAAGGACCACAAAGGCGACATGGAGAAGATGTCAGCATTAAAGGTGGATGCTGTTTTCCTGCCTGAGGTTGCGGAGATGTACCCGAAGGGTTTTTCTACCTTTGTATATGTGGGCGGTATCGGGTGTGTACTCTGCGGCGCTTCAAGGCCGGACCATTTCAATGGTGTTGCTACCGTGGTCTCAAAGCTCTTTAATATTGTGATGCCGGACAGGGCGTATTTCGGCCAGAAGGACTTTCAGCAGACCGTTGTGATAAAGAAGGTGGCAAGGGAACTCGCGTTTGATGTTGATATTGTTGTCTGTCCGATTGTCAGAGAGGATGACGGACTGGCGATGAGCTCAAGGAATTCATACCTGAGTGATGAAGAGAGAAAGTCCGCCCTGATACTGAATAAGGCGCTTGAGTACGGCAGGGGACTTATGATGTCCGGAAGAGAAAGTGATGTCTCTTCCGTAAAAGATAAAATTTCAGCTCTGATAACATCAGACCCTCTTGTAACCATAGAATATGTAGAGATCGTCGGCCCCGAATACCTTGAGAAGCTCAAGGAAGTGAAAACTCCCGCTGTCATTGCCCTGGCTGTTAAAATAGGGACCACCAGACTGATTGATAATATAATTGTTAACGACAATAAAGAGGGTTAGTGGCGAGAGGTGATGGGCGATAACTGCAAGCCTATAGCCTCATGCCCCGTACCTATCGCCCGATTTTTTATAAATGCCCGATAGAAAAGATAACATCACTGCTATTTCAAAAGAACGCAAGGAAGAACTTATGCAGTCGTGTGAAAAGTTCATTCAGCTTGCAGAGGAACAGCTGGCGACCGGGCCGAAGGAATTATCGAAAGAGGCCCGTGACATGATATTCGGCTATGACTGGTCTGAGGATGGGCTTGAGCTCGAGATGGCTGTGAAGCGTGCCTGCGTTATGTCCCGTGGGTCTGTTGTAGAAGTTGAGGACTTTGATCTGGAATGCAGACAGGCAAAATCGATCGGACAGTTTGTTGAGGCAAAGCTCAAAGGATTCATGCACAACATAAAAGGCTTCGAAAATTTCAATCTCTTTGATATGGTCATCCCTGAGGTCGAAAGGTCACTTATATTAATGGTGCTTAAGGAGACAAACGGCAACCAGATAAGGGCATCAAAACTCCTCGGCATAAACCGCAATACACTCCGGACCAAGATCAAAAAGCTTGGAATTAAGGTCAACAAGAAGTAAGGATAAATTCCAAATAACAAACACCAAATGACAAATAAGCACCAAAATACAAATAACAAATTACAAATAAGCTCCAAGCATCAAATCTCAAACTACAAATGTCCGGTGTTTTGGTCATTGGATATTGAGATTTATTTGTTATTTGGAATTTGTATTTTGTTATTTCAGCTTCAACAGAGGCATCCCAATAGCCGGGTCCAGTTCCCGTACTGCGTTTATCCCGTCCAGCTCCATGATAACAGCTTCAAGCACCAGGAATGTTTCTGAATTTTCCCTGAGGCAGCCGACCTTTACCATGTCTTTTTTGCCGAATGCCCCGTGCAGATGAATTTTAGGTTCATCATCCAGCCAGAATATTGTTCCAAGGCCAATGAGTTCATGGCTTTCACCGAGTTCTTTCCATACAGGCTTTGGCGGAAGGTCTTCTGTTTCAGGCCCGACAACTATCCGTCCTTCACGCATGCCCCCGACAAGATGGAACACGCCTGCCCTTATATTCTCTTTTTTTGCTATGTCCGTAAGGTTCCCGAGCACATCATCATTGTCATCAAATTTTGCAACAATAACACGGCCCGGCTTTCCGATCTGGTAGTTCATAATATGTCTCCGTTGCTGCTTTTGAAAAAGCAGAATAAATTTTTGAAAGTATAACATCATTAACTCGTAATTAGTAATTCATAATGCATAATGACGGGGACGCGCCCCGTGGTTTTTCTGCTGGATAAATATTTACCTGGATGATAAAATTAGGAGTTGCAATTTGTAACATCATTCAGGTGTTAATAAGATTGTTATCAGGGGGAAGGAATATTAATGGCACAGATCATGGACGGAAAAGAGCTCGCCTCTGGGATAAGAACAAGGGTTGCAAAGGATGTTAAGACGTTGGCAGCCAACGGTATTGATGTTGGACTCGGTTTAATGCTGGCAGGTCAGGATTCTGCGTCCCAGGCATATCTGAACGCGACATTGTCTGCGTGTGACAGGGCCGGTATCACACCTTTTCTGTATAAATTCCCTGATACTGTATCTGTCAATGAAATTCTAAATAAGGTCAAGTCCATAAACAATGACGAGAGGGTGAACGGTCTTCTCGTTCTTATGCCTCTGCCAAGAAGGATCAATCCACGTGCGGTCGTGAACGAGATAGTGCCTGAAAAGGACATAGACGGTCTCGGCTCCCTTTCTGTTGGCAGGCTTGCGGCGGATGAATCCATCTTTCAGATATTCCGGTCAGGTGATTATGATGCCCTGAACGAGCTTTCCGCTGCATCGAGTTTCCTGCCATGCACGCCCTTTGGTGTTATACGGCTGCTCGAGCATAGCGGTGTTGAGATAAAGGGTAAGCATGCGGTGGTCATCGGCAAGAGCCTCGCTGTCGGCAAGCCGCTCTCGATGATGCTCCTTGCAAAAGAGGCCACAGTTACTGTCTGTCATAAGGCAACGTCAGACCTCGGATATTTTACAAGGCAGGCTGATATCATCTGCACAGCAACCGGTATCAAGGGGCTGGTAACGGATGATATGGTCAAGGAGGGCGCGGTTGTTGTAGACATCGGCATACATGTACAGGAAGACGGATCCATAGTGGGTGATGTTGATTTCGGGTCAGTTGAAAAAAAGACATCCTTTATCACACCTGTCCCGGGCGGTGTCGGGCCTGTAACGATAGCAATGCTTCTTGAGAACACGGTCCGTTCAGCAAAGAACACCCGCTTTCCGGGGCATTCCCTTATGTGGGGATAATGAAGTAACACCTGTCTGATTAGTTTTTTTTATCGGTTTATAGCATTTTGACTTGGTTATTATTATTGGATATAATAATCTTCCTTGGATTTATTGATAATATTAATTAATAACGATACTAAACAGCCGGGAAACAGTTTTGAATTATGATAGAAAATAAATGTAAATACATACTCGATAAATACAACAAAGAAAACGGAAATATCATCACGCTCCTGCAGGACATCCAGGAGGTGTTCGGATATGTTTATGAGGACGCGGTCAACTGGTTCTCTGACAGGCTCAATATTCCTGCAAGTAACTTTTATGGTGTGGCGACATTTTATACCCAGTTCTATATGAAGCCCCGCGGCAAGAATATAGTCACGGCATGCTGCGGTACCGCATGTCATGTAAAAGGCGCGGAGCCTATTATTGACAGGGTGAGGGCCGATCTTGGTATTGCCGAGGGTGAGGACACCACTGCGGACGGCAAATTCACTATTGAGACAGTTCCATGTGTAGGGGCATGCAGTATCGCTCCGGTGGCCATTGTAAATAAGAAGGTCTATGGCGGACTGACCCCTGACAGGGCATCATCAATGTTAAAAGAACATGATAAGAACGGTAAGGGCAGATAATCATGGCGGCAAAGAAAAAGACGACAGCTAAAAAAGGGACAGCCGCAAAAAAGAAGACAGCACCGGCCCGCAAGGCCCCTGCTCCAAAGCCGGACGGACCGGCAAAGGACCTTCTGATAAAAGTATGCGTGGGCAACGGCGGACTCGCGGCCGGAAGCCAGGACGTTATCAATGAATTCATCAAAGAGCTCAAGGCCCGTGACATCGAGGCGGATGTTGCGAAGATGTGTGTTAACAAGACGGGCTGCAGAGGGTTCTGCTCCAAGGACGTTATTGTTGAGATAAACCATAAGGGCAAACAGGAAGTGTACCAGCGTGTCACAACTGATAAGGTCGCCACTATTGTTGAAGAACATATTATGAAGGGTGAGCCGGTGTTCAACTGGCTTGTCGGGCAGGACTACTATCTTTTCCATAAAAAACAGACCAAGGTGCTCCTGGAGCATTGCGGACAGATAGACCCGGAGGACATTGACGCGTATATCGATGCCGGGGGCTATAAGGGACTCGAAAAGGCGTTCTCACTCGACCCCTTTGAGGTCATAGAGGAGGTCAAGCTTTCGGGACTTCGCGGAAGGGGCGGCGGCGGTTTCTGGACCGGACTGAAGTGGGAGTTCTGCAGCATGTCCATGGAGGAGACGAAATATATTGTCTGCAATGCTGACGAAGGCGACCCCGGCGCATTTATGGACAGGGCGCTTATAGAGGCCAATCCCCACGCAATAATAGAAGGCCTTATTATCGGGGGCTTTGCAGTAGGCGCAACTGCGGGATATGTATTCACGCGCAGGGAGTATGAACTTACGATAAAGCGCCTTGAGATCGCAATAAAACAGGCCCGCAAAAAAGGCCTTCTGGGTAAAAATATATTAGGCAGCGGCTACAGTTTTGATATAAACATCCATAAAAACCCCGGCGCGTATATATGCGGGGAGGAGACAGCGCTTATCGCCTCGATGGAGGGAAAACGCGGAATGCCCAGGACCAGACCTCCGTTCCCGGTCAATAAAGGTCTGTGGGGTAAGCCGACCGTTATCAACAATGTGGAGACACTTGCCAATGTTCCTCCTATAATGAAAAACGGCGCGTCATGGTTCCTGACCCTCGGCACGTCCAAGAACAGGGGGACCAAGGTGTTCGCGCTTTCAGGGAACATAAAGAACACAGGTGTTATTGAAGTGCCTATGGGCATGCCCCTTAAAGAGATCATCTACGATATCGGCGGCGGGCTGAAGCTTAACAGAGAGCTCAAGGCAGTTCAGACAGCAGGCCCCATGGGAGGCTGCATCCCTGCTGAAAAGATCGATATACCGGTGGGCTACGATACATTCATCCAGGCCGGCTCCATGATAGGGTCCGGTATCATGACCATTATAGATGATACGACCTGTATAGTGGATATGGCGAAATTTTCGACGGAATTCAATTATAAAGAATCATGCGGCAAATGTGCTCCCTGCAGGATAGGGACAAAAAGGATGTTTGAACTATTGACCAGGATAACAGACGGCAAAGGAAAGTCTGCGGACATTGACCTGCTCATCGAGCTTGGCAATGATATGAAGCTCACATCGCTTTGCGGCCTGGGACAGTCGGCCCCGAACCCGGTGCTCTCATCCATCAGGTGGTTCAGGGAGGAATTTGAGGCGCATATAGACGGCCGTTGTCCGGCAGGTGTCTGCAAGGCATTAAGGCAGTATATGGTCAATGATGAGACCTGTAAAATGTGCGGAAAATGCGCGAGGGTATGTCCGACAGGCGCTATTATATGGGAGCGTAAACAGCCGGCGAAAATTGACAAGTCCAAATGTGTAAAATGCGGGGCATGCTTTGATGCCTGCCCGTTCAAAGCAATAAAGTAAAAAGTCCCGGAGGGAAAGTAATGTTAAACAAAGACCGCCTGAAAGAAATGAATATTTTCAAGGATCTCTCTGCTGAAGAGATCGACAGCGTTGCATCGGTCCTCGAAGAGGCCTTTTATAAAAAAGGTGATAAAATATGGGAGGAAGGCGCTCCTGAACAGGGCCTTCAGATAATTGATTACGGTAAGGTGAGAATAACGAGGAAAACAAGGGAAGGCCACAGGCAGGTGCTTTCCGTATTAAATGAGAACAGGTTCTTTGGTGAGCTTTCTCTGCTTGACGGACGTTCGCACTCCGCGTCCGCAGAGGCGCTTGCTGATACAAAGGTCTATATCCTGCACAGGGGCAAGATGCAGACGCTGTTAAAGGAAAACCCGCAGACAGCTTACAATATTCTGCGTGAACTGACCATCGAGATGAGCGAAATTCTGCGCCAGATGAACGCAAAGTTCATGGACATGGTCAATTATGTATGGGAGTAAATATATCAATTATCAATTACGGATCGTAAATTACGAATTGTCGATTGGTTATGGAGGTTGGTTTTGTCAGAAAATAATATAAAAATTGTCATAGACGGCAAGCCGGTTTTATGCAGCAGGGAGGAGACCATCCTTGACGCTGCCAAAAAGGCGAATGTCCGGATCCCTACATTATGCCATGACGACAGGCTTGAGCCGTACGGCGGCTGCCGTCTCTGCATAGTAAAGGTGAAAGATGTCCCGAGGCCGCTGACCGCATGCACAACGCGTGTAAAGGACGGCATGGTGGTCTTTACTGCAACGGTCGAGATAAAGAGGATGCGCAGGAACGTGCTGTCTTTGCTTATCTCCAACCACCCGAACGCATGCATGACATGTGAGTCAACAGGTGAGTGTACGCTCCAGTCGCTGGCATATGAATATAATGTTAACGGAGAACGCTTTGCCGGTGAGTCCACTGACCTGCCTATCCGTGATGATAATCCTTTTATTGTCTTTGAACCGAATAAATGCATCCTCTGCGGAAGGTGTGTGAGGATATGCAACGATGTTGTGATGGCAGGCACTATCGAGATGTCGGGCAGGGGATTTGATTCAATACCCGATACAGCCTTCGGTAAACCCCGCACGCTTGAGAACTGCGAGTTCTGCGGGCAGTGTGTGTCAACATGTCCGACCGGGGCGCTTGTAGATAAAAAGTCGCGCGGCAAGGGACGTTCATGCGACATGACAAAGGTCAGGACCACCTGTCCTTACTGCGGTACCGGCTGTAACTTCTTTTTAAATGTAAGGGACAATCAGGTTATAAAGGTAACATCCGATCTTGACGCGCCTGTCAATAAAGGAAACCTCTGCATCAAGGGCCGTTACGGTTATGATTTTATACACAGCTCCGAGAGGATAACCGCGCCTATCATAAAAAAGGGCGATAAATATGTGGAAGCTTCCTGGGACGAGGCGCTCGACCTCATAGCAAAAAGGTTCGGAGCGATACTCAAAAAATCCGGGCCGACCTCTATCGGCGCGTTCTCATCCGCCCGCTGCTCAAATGAAGAGAATTATCTTCTTGCAAAACTGGTAAGGACGGTATTTAAAAGCAACAATGTAGATTGCTGCGCGCGTGTCTGACACGCTCCTACTGTGGCCGGTCTGGCCACCAGCTTAGGAGCAGGCGCTGCTACGAATTCACTTGAGCAGATGAAGGACATTGACACAATATTCCTGTTCGGCTCAAACCCGACAGAAGCGCATCCCATAGTATCACTGCATTTAAAGAAGGCCCTGCGTAAAGGCGCGAAGCTCGTGGTGGGAGATCCGAGACAGACATGGATGGCAAAGCGCGCTGATGTATGGCTTAACCTTAAGCCCGGCACCAACATTGCCATGATTAACGGTATCATCCATGTGATACTCAAAAAGAAGTGGGAAAATAAAAAGTTCATTAAGGACCGGACAGAGGATTTTATGGAGCTCCAGGCAAAGGTCAAGGGGTACGATCCGAAGAAGGTTTCAAATATAACAGGGGTTTCAGAAGAAAATATAATAGAGGCCGCGCGCCTGTATTCACATGCGAAGAACGGCATGATCGTTTACGGTCTGGGAGTTACCGAGCACCGCACAGGCACAGAGAACTCGATGGCCCTTGCGAACCTTGCCCTTGTCTGCGGACAAATCGGCAGACCCGCAACCGGCATCATGGCCCTGCGCGGACAGAACAATGTACAGGGTTCATCAGACCTCGGCCCCCTGCCTGCAACACTTCCGGGATACCAGTCGGTCACTGACCCTGCTGCCCGGGCCAAGTTCGAAAAGGTCTGGGGTGTAACGCTCTCTCCTGATATAGGATTGAAATCAGTAGAGATGCTTGACGAGGCCATAAAGAAAAGGTTCAAGGGACTCTTCATACTCGGGGAGGACCCTGCTCAGACAGACCCGAACGCGCATGAAGTAAGAGAGGCGCTCAAGTCGCTCGAATTTCTTGTTGTGCAGGACATGTTCCTTACTGAAACAACCAAGTACGCTGACGTTATCCTGCCCGGCGCAAGCTTTGCGGAAAAGGACGGGACGTTCACTAATGGTGAGCGGAGAATTCAGCGCATAAGAAAGGCGATAGAGCCGATCGCAGGCAAGGCCGAGTGGGAGGTCATCTGCGAGATAGCAACACGTATGGGGTATCCCATGCAGTATAACTCTCCTTCTGAAATTATGGATGAGATAGCGAGCCTTGTCCCGATATACGGGGGCATCAGCTATGACCGTCTTGAAAACGGCGGCATCCAGTGGCCCTGTCCGGACAAGGACCATCCCGGGACAACGACATTATATACAGACATCTTTGCAAGGCCCGGAGGGCTTGCCAAGTTCATGCCGCTTGACCACAAAGGCCCCGGAGAAGAGCCGGACACAGAGTATCCGCTGACACTCATAACCGGAAGGATACGCGAGCATTACAACAACGGCTCGATGACCAGAAGGACAAAACAGATCATGGAAGTCGCTCCTGAAGAGCTTCTTGAGATAAGCGCCGAGGATGCAAAGAAGCTGAAGATAAAGAACGGCGATAAGGTAAAGGTCTCCTCAAGGAGAGGTGAGATAAACGTACGGGCAAAAATTACCTGCCGCTCCCAGAAGGGCAATGTGTTCCTGACCTTCCATTATCCGGAGGCCCTCTCGAATCTGCTCACATCAGAGCATCGGGACCCGATCACCGGTACGCCGGAGTATAAGGCTTGTGCGGTCAAAGTAGAAAAATAATCAATCGTAGGGGTATGGCTCGCCATACCCCTATAATAATCCTGCCGTTACTTCGACATTCGACATTGGATATTCAACATTCATCATTCGTTGTTAATAATCGCCTCTAGCCCCTTGCTTCTCACCCGTCTTTAACTTGCCCATTTCCCTGTTTATGATTTTAATATTTCATAGTGTATCGTTATTTTACAAACCTGTTAATTCTTACAGGTGACAACATGTCTTATTTGTAATATAATTATTCATTCTTTTTCCATTCTATACCCAAAAAAATAAAATCTATCTATTAAATGCCAGCGACTTTGGATGATGGAAGATTAGTAGCTTATTTGAGACAAATAAGTTCATTGCTAATAATTAAAGAAATGGAGGTTTACTTTGAAAATGCTGCTTAAAAGTATAATTGTAACTCTGAGTGTCTTGTTTGTTGTATCTATCTCCTATGCCGGTGACTATGAGAAGCAGGGACTATCTTTGGGAGTTGGGGGAAGCTATATTTTCGATAACTTTGATACTGGTATCAATGAATTGGATTTTGATGGGAGCGCAGGATTCAATGCAAAACTTGGATACAGGGTCAATGCCCATTTTGAGGGAGAGATCGATTATATTTATATGAATGGTTTTGACGGGGAAATATCGGGTATTAAGGCTGTTGAATTGGATGGATATGCCGTAACAGTAAATGGAAAGTTCTATCCATCAGCAGGAAAAGTACAACCTTTCGTATTGGCGGGTATCGGATTGGCAGACCTTGAAATCAGAGATACTATAGGACTGGGTTTGTCGACATCAGACTCTGATATTGTCTTTCGTCTTGGAGGCGGTTTAGATTTATATGCATCAGAGAACGCCATTATCTTCGCGGAAGCATCTTACTATCTTACACAGGGTGACATCGAAGATACTGACTTTATCCCGCTCACTGTGGGTGTTAAGTACAAATTCTAAAGACTTCCTTATATTAGATAATAATCCAGACGTAGGGGTAATTTATGAATTACCTCTACGTTCACGTTTATATGTCTCTCACCCCTTACCATATCATTGTATGCCCTTCAGGCGGAGTTACTTATTTGCGCGGCCAAATAAGTAACCAACAAAGGCCGCCCCAGGATTGGCTCC
>CBFDEG010000093.1:0-10673 GCA_965603765.1 uncultured bacterium
GGCAGTTATCGATACCATGCCTCCTTCACTTGATGTGTTAAGGTCTCCGGTCACGGTCCATAAAGGCGGCAGCGGTTTTGTGATACTGAAGGCAACAGGCGCTGATGCTGTCTATGTACGGGCCGGTGAAAGAAAGTTTCCTGCATTTGATACAGGCGAGGAAACAGTTGTACGGGATATGGATGCACAATATCATGATAATGACGGGCATGCATCTGCAGCTTTATCAAAAGGCGGAACAGCCAGGATCTATCATATGCTTCTGCCTGCTCCGATTGATACTGATGATGCGACTGTCTTTTATGCGGTTGCCGAGGATTCTGCCGGAAACCAGACCGTCAGAGCGCTTCCCTTAAAGATCAAGGATAAAGAATATAAAACATCCAGGATCATTATAGATGATATGTTTATAAGTAAGGTGGTGGCTCCGCTGCTTAATGAAATTGAAATATCCGACCCTGTCGCGTCGTTCAGAAAGGTGAATGAAGATCTCAGGGCTGAAAGTCTCAAAAAGATTATAGAAATTTCTGCAAATACCGATAAGAATGTACTTTGGAACGGCAGGTTCCTTCAGTTGAGGAACAGCAAGGTTATGGGTACGTACGGAGACGCGAGAACATATGTTTATAAAGGAGAGGACATCAGCAGGAGTGTTCACCTTGGATATGACCTTGCCTCTTTTGCAAATGCCCCTGTCGGTGCGGCCAATGCGGGAATCGTAAGGTTTGCCGGTGACCTGAGCATATACGGGAACGCTGTGATAATAGACCATGGACTCGGACTGATGAGCCTTTACGGACATCTATCGACAATTATGGTAAATGAAGGACAGTCAGTCGAAAAGGGTGATGTGATAGCCAGGACAGGTTCTACAGGACTTGCAGGCTGTGAACATCTTCATTTCGGCATACTTATAAATGGCTGCGAGGTGTCCCCTCTGTACTGGTGGGATTCCAGGTGGTTAAAGAACAATATAATAGATCATATGACACAGTAGGCATATCAGCAGGTATGGTATGCAGCATTTAAGAATAAAGATAAGTTAAGAGGAAAGAAAAATGGATCGTCAAGTTGAAAGAAAAGATGTACCTTCATACGAGCTGGTTGAGGAAAAGATCAAAGAGATCGACGGGTCTATAATAGTGCTACGGATCTTCTATATATTCATGCATATTGCCTACAAGTTTCAGCTTATAAAAAATGATAAGCTCTGTTCAGTTGTAATACCGAGGAAACTTCTTGAAGGCCTGAATGCCCGGAACTCAACGCTTGAAGATGAGCTTACTAGGATACTGGACAATAAGCTACAGCACACAGACTGCTGGAACAAGGTTTAAAGGAAGCCCGGTACTTTTATCCGGTTTGCAGGAAAGTGAACTGGTTCTGGTAAAAATCGAGTGTGACCGCCTGTTTTTCGGTCACATATGTGAACGTCTCATCAAAATTATCAAATAACAGGTGGGCTATTTTTTTATCAAGAAGGTTTTTGTCAGCATCATCTTTTATTATTTTAATAATATCTTTCTTTGGCATGCTTTTCCTGTAAGGCCTGTCCTCGGCAAGTGCAGTGAAAATATCAGCCACCATAAGGATCCTGGAACCTGTACTTAGTTCATGATCTTTGCAGCGGAAAGGATACCCTGAACCATCAAGTTTTTCATGATGGTATGCAGCCCACTCCGCAATATCCTGCAGTCCGCCTATACTATTAAGTATTGAATATGTGTAGTATGTATGCGATTTCATTAAAGCGAACTCGTCACGGGTTAGTTTGCCCGGTTTTTCGAGTATGCTGTTGGGTATGACCAGTTTGCCTATATCATGGAAATTGCCTGCAACCTCCATAAGGCCGACCTCTGTCTCTGTAAGGCCGAATAACTTTGCCAGCATTGACGATGCTGCAGCTACCCCGGATGAGTGCGTCGCTGTATAACGTGAACGAAAGTCGATTATATTTCTGAACAGCTCGGCTATCATGGTTACGTTGTTCATCTCCATTTCTATCTTTCTGAAAGGGCTGTTATTGATAAAATTGTAATACAGCCTCGGAGAGACCAGGTCCAGCCAGAATTCCTCACGATCAGAAACAGAGACTATAAGGTCAACAACATGCGGGTGAAAAAATGTACCCGAAAGGGACTGTATATCTGAGATGATATCTTTGTTCTGCAGGAGAATATATTGATCACGTTTGATCAGGCGTTCAAGATAGTCAGCAAGGTGCAGCATCTGTGCCTCCAGGACAAAAGGGCTGTCAAGAGGTTCTTTGATGTCTTCCCATTTGTCATGATGGCCCCGTACGATCCTGGCCGCATCTTTTAGATAGGGCACCTTTTCAAGAAGTATCTCGCCCCTGGTGCAGTGGTCCTCGGTATTTTTAACTTCAGATTTATGGAGGGCTATCTTTTCCTCCAGTGAAAACGCGCCTATATCATGAAGCAGTGCTGCTACGAAACAGCTCTCTATCTGCGCACGGGAAAATCTGGCCAGCTTTCCCATCTCCCAGACAATAAAGGCGGTTCTCTGCTGGTGTTGTGCAAGCAGAGGACTTGCGAGGTCCATGGCATCAGAGAGTGAGAGGACAAGATTGCTGAGATTAACGGAAAAGTTTCTATTCATATTATTTAGATTATCGGCTTAAGGGGGCATAGACTTTACATTGTATACAAAAACTGTTTTGACTGATTATAAACCCTTTATGATGCATATCATAGATATTGTTTTTATTATTTAATAAGATAACAAATATGAAAAGAGATCAATATGTTTAAAAACGAATGCCCTGGAAGTAAGGATATAAAACAGCCCAGACCTGAAGAGATCACATGCCATTTCTGCGGAGCGGATATTGAAATATGGAGTGATGAATCCGAGACAAACTGTAAATCCTGCGGAAAAATGAATTCACGTCTTATCGGTCCTACTTGTCTGGATTGGTGCGCCTTTGCAAAAGAGTGTGTAGGGGAGGCCAAGTACAGGAAAATAAAGGCCGGGGCCGTTGGGAAGAATTGAATTGGTTGATCTTATTCGTTGTTTGTATTACGGCCTACGACCCATTTTCAACGGGTTTTTTAGTGCGAAAAAGTCTTGACGCCCATATCCCCACTTCATATAAAACTATTATCGGGACAGCCATCAGCGTCTGATTAAATGCGTCCGGGGTCGGAGTGATTATGGCCGCCGCGACAAATGCGACGAGTACCGCATACTTCCTGTTCTCCGCAAGAAATTCCGGAGTCACTATCCCCATCTTTGTCAGAAAAACAGATACCACCGGCAGTTCAAAAATAGCTCCGAAGGCAAGAATGAACATCAGACAGAAGTCAGTATATTTACCCACGGATATCATGGGCTGAAGGTTTTCTGTCTTGTATGTAAGAAGAAAGTTCATTGCAAACGGCAGGATGATAATAAAACAGAAGGTCGCTCCAATTGCAAACAGCGTTGTTGTTGCAAAGACGAACGGTACGGCATGTTTTTTTTCCTTATCCAGAAGTCCGGGTGCGATGAACCTCCATAATTCAAAAAAAAGCAGAGGGGAGCTTATTATGAAAGCGGCGATGAAGGATATCTTGATATGCATCCATACCGCTTCTGCAGGTGCAACGAATACAAGCTTTATTTCAGGGTTTCCGTTGGGTATCATCGAGATAAAGGGATTGTGGAACGAGAAGATGATCGTATTGTGCATCGGCATTATCAGGAGGCTGAAAAGAAGTTCAGAATAATAAAAACAGATGCCGAATGTTATTGTGACAATTATGAGGGAGACAACGATCCTGTTTCTGAGCTCCCCCAGATGTTCTGTAAGGGGGGCCTTATCCATCCTTTTCAGTCTCTTTTTCCACAGAAGCCGCAGGCTCTTCTTTTTCTTTTATTACTGATGTTTCATCGGTTTCAGAAGGGTTTTTAGTCTCATCTTTATCATTATTAGTTATATGGGGCTCAATTGAGCTGTACACTGTCTCTTCAAGGTCTTTCTTTGTCTGTTTGAGTTCGTCTGAAACATCGGCCTCAGCTTCATCAAAAGAGTCTTTTATTCCGCGCATTGCGGTCTTGAGTTCCCGCATGCCTTTGCCCAGCGTTCTGCCGAGCTCAGGCAGTTTTTTAGGGCCGAAGACCAGAAAGGCCACAATGAAGATGAGTAATAGTTCTTGTGTTCCGAGGTCAAACATATGATGATTTTTTAGTGATTTCCCTTAATGATTTATGATTTTATCGGTTGTGTAAAATAATAATCTATTATTTTACATGAAAATATCAAAAAATAACTATTGTTATCAATATATATCTACTTTAGCTTGACCTTACCCAGGGGTTTGCCATAAACTTTATAGTGCAGGATTAATATTGTAATACAGGAGGATTTATGTTTGAGGGTTCAATAGTCGCAATAGTGACACCATTTAAAGGAAATAAACTTGATGAGAAGGCACTGGAAGAGCTTATTGAGTGGCATATAGCTGAAGGTACAAATGCAATCGTTCCGTGCGGTACTACCGGTGAATCGGCAACTCTTGAGTATGAAGAGCATTACAGGGTGATAGAGGTTACGGTCAAGACAGTGAACGGCCGGGTGCCTGTCATAGCGGGTACTGGCGCAAATTCAACGAATGAGACCATTTTGATGACCCGGAAAGCAAAGGAACTGGGTGCTGACGGCTCTCTCATGGTAGTGCCTTATTACAATAAGCCTACGCAGGAAGGGCTTTATCTGCACTATAAGACAGTTTCTGAAGCTGTGGACATCCCGATAGTGCTTTACAATGTTCCGGGCCGTACTGCATTGAATATGCTGCCTTCGACAGTTGCAAGACTTGCGGAACTGGAAAATATTGTTGCCATAAAAGAGGCGACCGGCGATATGGCCCAGGCAAGCGAGATACTGCGTCTTTGCGGTGATCGTTTATCTCTGCTTTCCGGTGATGATTTCACGACCTTCCCGATGATGGCACTTGGCGGAAAGGGGACCATTTCTGTGTCTGCGAACGTGGCGCCTAAAGATGTGTCTGCAATGTGCAGGGCATTACTGGATGGAAAGTATGATGAGGCCAGGAAGCTGCACTTTAAACTTGAACCGCTGAACAAGGGTATGTTTATAGAAACAAACCCGATATCGGTCAAGACAGCATTGAGCCTTATGGGTAAAATAGAGGAGGAGTTCAGGCTCCCCCTTTGTAAGATGAACCCTGAAAACAAGGAAAAGCTAAAGAATATTATTAATAATTACGGAGTTATGTAGTTTAGTGAAAATATCAAACATTGATTGTTTGGTTGATTAAAAATACTGATTATATTGTAAAATAGAAAAAAGGAAAAAAGGGGGTTTGCCTGCCTTGTTAGTGATAGGAACTGAAACTTATTCCTACATTCGAGAGTTAGGGAGCTGGTGTAACGTAAGTGTTGAGCGCCTTGGAAGTTCAGGGAAAAAGCCTGATCTTGCGTTCATGGCACCCACCTGTTTACGCAGGGACTCAAGTTTATTTCCTCACGGCAAGGTGGGTCACCTTATTTCTCATTGCTGAGAAATTATGGTTACTTTGACAGATCAAGATATGGATAATTATAAAAGCGAAATAGAAATTTCACCCTGTAAAGAGCATTCAGTATATCAGCTCTATGATAGAGCTGATGCGAGAAAATGCTTTAAACAGGATGAGTTAATAGATTTTATATGTTTAAAAATTTGATTTCGCGTTTTTAATGTCCTTTCTGTCATAGGTTCAAAAGGTCGCTATAAGCGGCCCTGAGGTTCCCCCTCAGGGAAATATGGAACTATTCAAGCTTGACAGAAGGGTGCCCCTCGCCTGGAGGATGCAGCCCCGCAGTCTGGAAGACTTTACAGGTCAGACACATATACTTGGACATGGCAAGCCGCTTAGGGAAGCCATTGAACGGGATACGCTCGTTTCCCTGGTCCTGTATGGCCCGCCCGGAAGCGGTAAGACCGCACTTGCGCATATAATAGCAAAGAGAACAGAGGCCCTGTTCATTTCACTGAATGCGGTTACTGCCGGTGTCGGGGATATTAAAGATTCCCTGAAGAAGGCAGAAAATGCTGGCAGGGCAATCCTTTTTATTGATGAGATACACAGGTTTAATAAAGTACAGCAGGATGCACTGCTGCCCGCTGTTGAGAACGGGACGGTCACCTTTATTGGAGCGTCTACTGAAAATCCGTTCTTTTCTATAATCCCGGCACTTTCTTCAAGGTCTATGATATTCCAGTTCTTTCCGCTCGGAAAGGATGAGATCAGGGAAATAGTAATTAAGGCGCTGAAAGACAGTAAAAACGGTATCGCAGATCAGAACATAGAGATTGCGGACGATGCCCTTGAGTTCATCGCAGTGAATTCTGAGGGTGATGCAAGGAGGGCATTGAATGCTGTTGAGATGGGAGGATTCATTCTCAATAGTACAAAGCGCAATGTCTATGATATTGCCCTTGCAAAAGAGGTCATGCAGAAAAAGGCGCTTGCGTACAGCAAAGATGAGCGCTACAACACCATCTCGGCTTTTATAAAGAGTATGAGGGGTAGTGACCCTGATGCGTCATTATACTGGCTTGCCAAGATGATAGAAGCAGGAGAGGACCCTCTTTATATTGCAAGGAGGATAGTCATCTGCGCTTCTGAAGATGTGGGTAATGCTGACCCTGATGCCCTTCAGCTGGCTGTATCAGCCCTTAGCGCGGTTAAAGAGATCGGCATGCCTGAAGGACGTATCCCGCTGGCGCAGGCCGCGGTCTATATTGCCATGGCACCTAAGAGCAATGCGTCATATAAGGGAATAGACAGCGCGCTTGCATGTGTAAGGCAGGAACGGCTTTCTCCTGTACCGGCCCATCTGCAGTCAGCAAACTACAAAGGGGCTGCCAGGCTTGGAGCAGGGGAAGGGTATAAGTACCCGCATGATCACAAAGGTCATTACGTTGAGCAGGAATATGTAAAAGAGAAGAAAAGATTTTTTTATCCATCAGAAGAAGGTAACGAAAAAATATACAGGAGTAGACTACTGAAAAGGAGGAACAGGTAATGAACAGTACATATTTTATTGTTCTGGCTGCAGGACTTATTGTTGGCTTCGTATTGTCCCTTATTTATCATAAAGTAAGCACAAACCAAAAGATGCAGGATGCTGAACAAAAAGCAAAGGACCTTCTTGAACATGCAAAGAAGGAAGCTGATTCTGCAAAGAAAGAGGCATTGTTTGAGGCAAAGGACGAAAACCTTCGTTTAAAGACTGAGGCAGAAAATGAGCTGCGGGAGCGCCGTTTAGAGCTTACCCAGCTTGACAAAAGGCTGAGACAGCGGGAGGAGATGTTAGACCGTAAGCTTGAACAGTTTGATAAAAAAGAGCAAAACCTGAACAAAAGAGAGAAGGACATGAATAACCGTGAGAAGTCCCTTCAGTCAAAAGAACAAAGTTCTGAGGAACTTCTGAACAAACAGAAAGAGGTGCTGGCCCGGATATCCGAACTTGGTGTTGAAGACGCCAAAAAAGAGCTGTTAAGAAGGATAGAGGAGGAGTCGAAGTATGAGGCCGCAAAGCTTGCCAAGAAGGTGGAAGATGAAGCGCTTGAGACAGCTGACAGAAAGTCTAAAGATATGCTGAGCCTTGTTATCCAGAGATACGCAAGCGAGTATGTCAGTGAACACACGATCTCTACCGTAAGTCTTCCAAGTGATGAGATGAAGGGCAGGATAATCGGTAGAGAGGGCCGTAACATAAGGGCGCTTGAGGCAGCTACCGGTGTTGAATATATTATTGATGATACGCCCGAGACAGTTCTTCTTTCATGTTTTGATCCTGTAAGAAGAGAAGTGGGGAGGATTTCGCTCGAGAGGCTTATAAGTGACGGAAGGATACATCCGACCAGGATAGAGGAGATAGTTGAAAAGGTAAATAAAGAGATTGCCGCGATCATTAAAGAAGAAGGTGAAAAGGCTGTTTTTGACCTCGGTATCCACGGGATACATCCGGAGCTTGTTAAGCTCATAGGAAGGCTTAAATACAGGACATCCTACGGGCAGAACGTGCTTAAGCATTCAATAGAGGTTTCGTATATGGCCGGTATGCTTGCAGGGGAGCTTGGGGTTGATCAGAAGCTTGCCAAGAGGGCCGGTATACTTCATGATATCGGCAAGGCCATTGACCATGAGATAGAGGGTTCTCACCAATCCATCGGGGCTGAGAGGGCTAAAAAATACGGTGAGAATGCAAAGATCGTAAATGCAATAGCTGTTCACCACGGCGAGGGCGACACCGAGTCCGTTGAGGCATCGCTTGTAGCGGCTGCTGATGCACTTTCTGCTGCACGTCCCGGAGCAAGGAAGGAGACCCTGGTCGACTACACTAAGAGAGTTGAAAAACTTGAAGAGATAGCAACTTCCTTTGAAGGCGTTAATAAGTCATACGCTATACAGGCTGGAAGGGAAATAAGGATAATTGTAAAGCCTGAAGAGGTTAATGATGCCCTTTGCGCCCAGCTCTCCAGAGACCTGGCAAAGAAGATAGAAGGTGAGCTGACATATCCCGGACAGATAAAGGTCACTGTTGTAAGGGAGTCGAGATATGTTGAGTACGCTAAATAGAGATTTAAAAATTAACATACAATGTTCGGGGCGGCTTCAGCCGCCCTGTTTTAAATTTAGATACCATGCCGTTGATATTGCCGCCTGGTTATTGAATGGAATCATATTATGAAAGTACTGCTTATAGGTGACATTATCGGCAGGCCCGGCAGGAAGGCGTTGAATCATGGTCTTCCCGGTCTTGTAAATAAATTAAAGATTAATTTTGTTATAGCAAATGTAGAAAATGCAGCCGGAGGCTTCGGCATAACGAGGTCTGTAGCAGAAGAGATATTTTCGCAGGGTGTTGATGTTTTTACTTCCGGCAATCATATATGGGACAAAAAAGAAGCTGTTACATATATCACCAAAGAAGACCGTCTGCTAAGGCCTGCAAATTATCCTTCTGATGTTCCCGGTTCGGGCAGTATTGTGATGAAAACTTATGACGGTACAAAGATAGGCGTTCTGAACCTGTCAGGCAGGGTCTTTATGAACAGCCTGGATTGTCCTTTCAAGGCTGCTGATAGAGAGCTTCAGGTCCTTAAGGAACAGACAGATATTATCATTGTTGATTTCCATGCTGAAGCCACTTCTGAGAAGTCAGCGCTCGGCTGGTACCTTGACGGTAAGGTAAGCGCTGTTGTGGGCACTCACACTCATGTCCAGACAGCTGACGAACGGATACTGCCCGGAGGCACTGCTTTTATTACTGATGTCGGCATGACCGGTCCCATAAACTCGGTTATCGGCGTTAATACAGCGCAGATAGTAAATAAGTTCCTTACCCATATCCCGGTACGTTTTGAAACCGCAACAGGTGAGTCGGTGCTTTCATGCGTTGTAATTGATATTAATCCGAAGACAGGAAGGTCAACAGGAATTCAGAGACTGCAGCTTCCATGTAAATGAGACAGATAGAATTTCAGGAGCCCCGCTTTTCATTGGGACTCCTGAAAAATAGAGTCTATTTTATACCTGTTTTGAGTGCTTTTCCAGCAGAAAATTTCGGAAGTTTTGCAGCAGGGATCTTGATTGCTTCACCAGTTCTCGGGTTACGTCCTTTTCTGGCCTTTCTTTTTGATACAGAGAATGTTCCAAATCCCACAAGAGTAACCTTGCCGTTCTTTTTGAGAGTTTTTGTGATTCCTGTGATCATTGATCCGAGTGCTTTTCCAGCAGCGGCCTTTGAGATATCAGCACCGTTTGCCATTGCTTCAATAAGATCTGCTTTTGTCATAAACTTCCTCCTTTTAGGTTAAGTGTTTTAATGCTTGAATAAAACATTAATGAAGAAAGATAACAGCAGTTATAGTGCTTTGTCAATAGTTTTAATTAAATTTTTTTAATTGTAAAAAAAATAGTCTGTTCGCGGTTGACTGTTCTGATGCGGTTGTGGTATTGGTTTTCCGTGTAATGTGATAAAAATATTTTAAGGAAGAACTATTTCAGCGACCTGTCCGGGAGGACCGATAGCATCAATTTCTTTGTCATCCAGAATTAATTTTGTTCCGCCGGCATTGCCTGTTTTTACGATAAATTTTTCATCAGCTGTCAATGCTATGGATTCCCCTGCTCTGAGTAACCATTCTTTTGTTTTGCCGTCGTCAATGCTTATAGCAACCCAGGTCATTTCCATTGCTGTTACCGTAAGATGTTTTTTGCCGGTAGTTTTATTTTCTTCAGTAATGTTTTCTTTTTGTGGAGAAACCGATGGCACGAGTTTTTTCCGGTCGGGAGTAAATGGTTTTTTGATGTCAGGAGTTTCCTGAATGACTGGTTTGATTTTATTTTTATCCTGATCTTCTGCGGACGCATCTGCTTTAACAGGTTGTTCCGGTTTGATCTCTATGACCTCCGGTTGTTCAGTTGAGGTGTTGTTTTCCGCCAGCTCCGGTTTACTTTCGATGACGCTGCTCTCAGTTTGAGGTGAAGGTTTTTCTTTATTAATTTCAACGGGTTCCGGAGTTATTTGCTGCAGGCGCTTCGTGTCTTCTGTATCTGAAATAATTTTATGTTCAGGCTCGATCTTTTCAACGGTGTTCTCAGGTGTACGTGTGTTCTGCCTGTCATTTTCCTTTTTTGTTGTTTCTGCCGGAC
>CBFDEG010000094.1:0-10459 GCA_965603765.1 uncultured bacterium
TGCAGACATGTCCTGTGTCCGTTATATCAGAAAGAAGCGGTAATGTATATATCAATGCCAGAAACTGTATCGGCTGCGGTGAGTGCATTGCCAGTTGTAAATTCAATGCTATAAAAATTAACTGGCGTGTTGATACAAACCTCTTTGCCGAAAGAATGGCAGAATACGCAAACGGGATTCTTTCAAGGATCAAACGAAAGCTATACCTGAACTTCGCGTTTGATATAACGCAGGAGTGTGACTGCATTGCAGGCAGTGACCCCGGCATAGCGGAAGACCTTGGAATATTTGCTTCAGATGATATTCTGGCTCTGGACAAGGTATGTTTTGATATGCTGACACAAGACAAGGACATATTCTCAAGGGGGGGAAGGATAAAGGCGCATATGCACCAGTTTGAGTATGCTCAGGATATAGGCCTTGGAAGCCTTGCGTATAAGCTTATAAATATATGATTAAAGGTCTTATATTAATTGACCGATAATTATTATGTAATTGTACAGTGTAAACATAAGCTTGATTTTAGTTAAGGAGGATTAAGGCAATGGTTTGCGAGGTTGATAAAGAACTGTCAGAAAAATATTGTCCACGTTTTGGTGTTATTGCCGTAGAACTGGGGTATGTCACCCCTGATCAGGTCAAGGATGCTTTGTCAGAGCAGGTTGATGACAATCTGTCTGATAGACCACACAGGCTGCTTGGAAGGATACTGCTGGATAATGGCTGGATGACGCCAACACAGGTAGACCAGGTATTAAATGAACTGTTCAAGAGGGACCGCACTACGGAAAAAGCCAGCTAATTGCATTGATTAGTTTAGTTTATTCTTCTCTGCTTAAACTGTCCTTTATATCAGAGGTACGCTTCCGGATATATGTTCCACCTGTCAGGCAATTCATAATTTAATATCTTATCGTTTGTTTTATTCGTTGATGCAACTGAAAGGTCAACATCGTACGGTGAGATATATTTATTCCTCTTTGTATTGTAGACGATCCGTATTACAGGCTGCAGAAGACTGTTGTTCTCATGCGCAAGAATTATCCCGAGAAGACCGCTTTCAAGGCGTACAAGTGTTCCCACAGGGTAGATGCCGACACACCGGATGAATTGCTGTACAAGTTCTCTGCTGAAGTAATGCTCACTCCATTCAAAAAGTTTTTTCAGCGCATCGGTAGGCTCAGTTGCTTTATGGTAGCACCTGTTTGATGTTATTGCATCATAAACATCCGCGATGGCGGCCATCTGTCCGAGCTGACTTATTTCACCGCCTTTGAGATTGCAGGGATAGCCGGTGCCGTCCATGCGTTCATGATGCTCGTATGCTATCTGGATGGCGGTCTTATTGATGCCTGGAGTCTGCTCAAGGATGGTCCGGCCGTGTTCTACATGTCCTTTTATCATATTAAATTCATTTTCAGTCAGCCGGCCCGGTTTGGTCAGGATCTCAGCCGGTATTTTCATCTTGCCGATATCATGCAGTATTCCGGCAATTCCTATAGCCTTTACAGTTTTCTGGTCATAACCGAGATGCTTGCCGAATGAAATTAAGATAATGCCCACACTGAGCGAGTGGAAAAATGTATAATCATCAATTGTTTTAAGTCTGCCGAGCGTTATCAGCGCGTTCTTGTTCCTGAAAATGGAAGCAACCATCTGATCAACAACATGGTCCACTTTTTCTATTTCAAGCTGTTTGCCCATCCTTATATCTTCCATGACCTTGCATACGGTCTGTTTTGCCTCTTTTTTGATCTTCTTTGCTCTGATGATCTCTTCCTGCACAGGAACAGGCTCGATACTCTCTTTTTCAAATTTAATTACTTCATTGATCTCTATGCTGATCTCGTCCATTACCTCTTTTTCTGTCGGAGCATCAGCAATGTCTGTCCCTCTGGATGTATCTATATATACATTCTGTATCCCGTATTTTACGATCTTCTCAATGGTCTTAGAATCTTTGATCTTAATTGTTTTACTTAAGAAAGGATGTTGGAGCCAGCCGCAGCTGAAGTCACATATGAACATGCCCGGCTCCAGCTTGGATACCTCTATTTTCTTTTTCATTATAATGCCATTGCCCCCTATAGTATATGTATATATTATGTTTACATGTATGTTTACATGTCGGTGTTCTGTGCAGAAAGCTTTAGGTATACAGTATGTACTTATATAATAGTTACAGATAATTGTTAATTGGCACTGTCATGGTGTACCCTAAATGGTAAAAATGAAGGAGATCTAATATGCCTGTCAAAAGGACTTTTTACACAGACAAGGCCCCTGAGCCTAAAGGCCCGTATTCTCAGGCAGTTATCTGCCGTGGACTGCTTTATCTGTCCGGCCAGATCCCTGTTGACCTTACAAGCGGCGAGCTGGTACGTGCCACGATTGAAGAGGAGACAGAGGCAGTGCTCGAAAATATCAAACTGATTGTTGAAGAGGCAGGCGCAAAGATGGACAATGTTCTTAAGGTCACTTGCTATCTTGCTGACATTGAAGACTTTGCAAGGTTTAATTCTGTATACGGAAAATACTTCACTTATCATCCGCCTGCTAGGACAACGATTCAGGCTGGAAGGCTTCCGATGGAAGTACAGATAGAGATGGACGCGATAGTTGCTCTGCCGTTTATTAAAAAGCGACCGCCCCGCAAACCCGCTCTTGGGCGTTCTTCAAATAAAAAGGTGGAAAGCAGCGAATGATCGTACGATGAAGAAGATGCCTGTAATTGCCATAACAATGGGTGAGCCCGGAGGTGTCGGACCTGAGGTAATTGTAAAGGCCCTTAATGCCAATGCGGTTAAGCGCTGCTGTGCACCGGTTGTCATCGGCAATAGTGATGTCATGAGGGAGGCTGTAAGGCTTACCAATGTCCCGCTGAAGGTCAGATCCATATCTTCTCTGTCTGATATGGTTCCATCAGCCGGGACTGTTTATGTTCTTGATATCAGATCGAGACTTTCAGTAAAGAGGGAAGCTCCATCGATAAGTGCGGGCAGGGCAATTATTAAATATATACGAAAAGCTGTTGAGCTTGCATTGGCAGGCAGTGTTGATGCCATAGTGACTGCTCCCATATCTAAAGAATCTCTCAAGCTGGCCGGGCATAAATGGCCCGGACATACAGAACTTCTGGCAGAGCTGACAGATACAAAAGATTTTGCCATGATGTTTTCGTCAGACAGGCTGAAAGTAATATTATGCACTATTCATATTGCGCTGAAAGATGTGCCCGGCAGGATAAATAAACCGCTTGTCTTGAGTACGATTAAACTTGCGGTAAAGGGCATGAGGATGCTTGGTGTTGAATGCCCGAGAATTGCTGTTGCGGGCCTTAATCCTCATGCCGGTGAGGCTGGTATAATGGGGAAAGAGGAAATAAGGTCGATAATTCCCGCTATCGAAAAAGCCCGCCTGGAAGGTATGAATGTTTCAGGCCCGTATCCGCCTGATGTTGTATTTAATAAATTATATAATGGTGAATTTGATATGGCGGTATGCATGTACCACGATCAGGGATTGATACCTTTTAAAATGATAGCGTTCGATACGGGCGTAAATGTAACGGTCGGTCTGCCGATAATCAGGACATCACCTGACCATGGCACAGGTTTTGACATTGCATGGAAGAACAAAGCTGATCCAACGAGTATGATAGAGGCGATAAAGCTTGCGGCGAAGATGAAAATTAGCGGGTAAGCGGGACAGTAACTACAGTAGAAGCAGGGGGCCAGTGCACAACGTATTACGAATAAGAACTACGGAGAATAAAAATGGACATTGTATTAGCATCAAGAAATAAAAAGAAGATAAGAGAGCTGAAGAAGATAATAGAGGACGGGGTTGTTTTTGATGAGAATGAGACTCTCAATATATTAACCCCGGATGATTTCCCCGAATGTGAAGAGGTGGAAGAGGATGGTGATACCTTTGAGGCCAATGCGATCAAGAAGGCTGTATATATAGCCAAGGTAACGGGCCTGACAGCAATTGCGGATGATTCCGGGATTGTTGTGGATGCCCTTGACGGCGCGCCCGGTGTCTATTCTGCAAGGTATGCCGGAGAGGCGTGTGATGACATGGCTAATAACAGGAAGCTTTTAAGCGAACTTGATGGGGTCCCTGAAGAAAAGAGAACAGCTCGCTTTGTATGCTGCATTGCGCTTGCGCATGGGGATAATATTCAGACCTTTACCGGAAAGGTTGAGGGTGTAATAGGCACTGAGAACAAAGGTGACAACGGCTTTGGCTATGACCCGCTTTTTTATCCTGAAGGTCATGACCGTACATTTGCCCAGATGAACGATGATGAGAAGAATTCAATGAGCCACAGGGGCAGGGCGCTTGGGGAGCTGCAGCGGTATATCAGGGAGAAAGGGCTTTGATCTTCAGGTTCAACATTAAAGATCTTTCTGCTTGTCAGGGTAAGGTATCTGGATAATAAATCTTGTAATAGGAGGTTTATCTTTTCTCATTTGACTTGTTAACTTTATCGTCCCATTATGTTTCTCGACAATTTGTTTTATTATAGGAAGGCCGAGTCCTGTTCCTTTTTCTTTACCTATTGAGTAATAATAATCGAATATATTCCTTCTGTGTTCCTTAGGGATGAAGGTATCGCTTTTCACACTGAATTTCGCCTTTGTATCATCTTCCATTGCATAGACACTTACGGTGCTGTTTTCAGGGGAAAAACTTATAGCGTTATAGATCAAATGATTAAGTATGGTGAAGATACCATCTTTATTGCCGCAAATCTTAATATCCTTTTTGGGATAACGTAATCGAATATTTTTAATTTCCATCAGGGGCTTAAAGTTCGAAATTATATTCTGTATTAATGGATTTAATGTGAATTCCGAGACCTTGATTTTATATTTTGCATCTGTAACTGAAAGAAAATTCACAAAGTCATTTATATTCGCCTCTATCGCAAACTCTTCCCTGACAATAATCTTTGAATATTCAAGGAGCTTGTCAAGATACACCTTTTTTTTGTCTTCGTCCAGGGTTTGAAGGAGGTTCTGAATAATCTTAGGAAATCTTTTTGTAAAACCACCGATAACGGTTAAAGGATTTCTAAGATTATGGACCATGGTATTTAATACCTTTATCCTTTCTTCCTGTACAAGGCTTAACCTGTCTGTCATTCTCTTGTATTCCCTGAAGAAGTTGGCCCGACCTACGGCCTGCCCGATCAGCATGGCAATTTCCTTTGAATACATAAAATTTTCCTGACTGATAGGTGTCTTGTCAATGCCCGAATCTATAATGATAACACCAATTTTGTTCTCCTCCAGACCATTGCTATCCATATGTTTTAGTGGAATAATGGCCTTGAGGTTTATTGCATCATTCAATGAATGTTTAAAGTCGTTGAACTTTTTTTCACTGGTAAGATTAAGGGATCTCCCCCTTGCAAACGTATCCCAGACAATACTTTTCTTCTTTACAGTCACTCCTTTTCTTAGATCATGCTTATGATTCCCGCTCCATTGACTGATGACTAAATCTCCCCGTTTGTCAAGAAGATAGATCCTGACCCTTTTCATTAATCTTTCAGATATAAAAGAGAGGCTTTTTCCAATAATAATTTCTATGTCAAAGTTATGGCTGATCAGCTTGGAGATCTCAAGAAAATCCCTGTGTTTTCTTTCAGAATATTCATATTTCTCTTCAAATGATTTCATAGGAGTTCCTTCTTCCCTTTCTAAAATAATTGTATCACACTTAAAATAGTTGTTTTGAATAAACTCAATACTTTTAGTCTTTGGCGGTGCAGCAGCGGTAATCCGGCTGGATTTCATAGACCGTGAAATGCGTAATACCACGGACAATGGGAATTCCCGTTGTTGTCATTCAGCAGGCCTGACCCCACAGACAAATCTATTTGCTGTATGTTAATATTTTTGAAGGCTTCACTATGTATCAATATAATAGAGACAATGACTTTCGCGTTATTTTTTAGGAGGAATCAAAATGAAATATCCGGCATTTTTAATACTTATCCTGCTTATTGCAATCTCACTTTCAGGATGTGCCATTCCTGATCTTCCCGGCCCTATCGGAATACCGGGACTTTAGTAGTTGCTGTGTAAGTTGTAGTTCATTATTCTGGATTCGTCATTCGAGCTTCTTTGTTTGACAAACCGGTATCGATGGTGATATTGTAATGCCAAATAGTAACGATGGAGGTATTGGTATGCAATCCGTAACCGTATCACCTAAATATCAGGTTGTTATCCCAAAATCAATTAGAGAAGCATTGCAGTTAAGGCCCGGCCAAAAGATGCAGGTTATAGAGTATGCAGGACGTATAGAACTTATTCCGGAACGGGACATTAAGGAACTTCGCGGATTTTTAAAAGGCATCACGACAGACTTCAATAGAGAGGAAGACAGGGTATGAATATTGTCGACTCTTCCGGCTGGCTTGCGTATTTTGCTGATGAGCCTCATGCGAAGCACTTCAATAAGGTTCTGAGTGATCCGGATTCTCTTGTTGTTCCAACGGTAACTCTTTATGAAGTTTTCAAGGTGGTGCTTCGGGAGGCCGGAGAAAATGAAGCGCTGCAGGCTGTCGCCGCAATGCGGAAAGGGCAGGTCGTTGATTTAACTTCCTCTCTCGCCCTGGCCGCTTCAAAGATCAGTTTGGAAAATAACCTGCCTATGGCAGACAGTATTATTATGGCAACAGCAAAAGAATATGACGCTGTATTATGGACTCTCGATGCTGATTTCAAAAATATAAAAGGTGTTAAATACTTCCCCAAATAATAATCAAACCTCAACCGATCACTGCGCCTGTCCACTATTGACATCAGGCCTTATTTCTTTAACAGCGAATCATTAATGTCGAGCTCGAAGCGAGTCTTCGCGTAGAGTCGCTTCGACATATCTTATCGAATGTCGAGGTAACAAACAAAACGTTTCAGCCGCCGGGAGCTTTTATTTGCTTGACACTCTTCCTGTGATTTTTCATAATAGTGCAGCTGAGGGGACATGCTGTATTTTCAAAGTTCTCTTTTATACGATCTGTATGTGTCTATTAAATTTCATATTAAAATAATATTGTAATGCTGACTTTATGTATTAAAGAAAGGGAACAATAATGAGAAAGAACAATTTATCTATGATCTTATGTATATCTATATTCCTGTTGCTCTTATCCTATCCAGCATATGCCAGTTGGAACATAGAAACACTAGAATCATCTGGTAATGTGGGGCACTATACTTCTATTGCCATTGATTCCTTTGATAATGCTCATATCGGCTATTCAAATAATTCTACTTCCGAACTAAAATATGCCAAACAAAATGGATCTTCATGGCAGATTGATGTTGTTGAAGAAGACTTTGGTAATGGCGCAAGATATACTTCCCTGGCATTAGATTCATCGAATAGACCACATTTAAGTTATCGAGAAGATAATCCTAATCGACTTAAGTATTCATATTACAATGGAAACTCCTGGCAGATTGAAGAATTGTCTGGTCAATATTATAATGAGTACACTTCCCTGGCTATTGATTCTAAAGACAATGTTCATATGAGTTATACGCATGCAAGTAATAACGAAACTCTTAAATATGCATATAATGATGGAACAGGATGGCAAGTCAATGTCCTATCAAATGAGCCATGGTCAAATTACTTCACTTCTTTAGCTTTAGATTCTTCGGACAGACCTGCAATCAGCTATTATGATGCAGTGAATGATGATCTTAAATATACCCATTATGATGGCTTAGCCTGGAACTTTGAAACTGTTGATACATCAGGGAATGCAGGCTTATATACATCATTGGCTATGGATTCTATGAATAGACCTCATATAGGTTATTATGCTGACAATGCACTTAAACACGCATTTTTTGATGGTACATCATGGCAGTCAGAATCCATAGATATTATAAATAGCGACTTTACTATAGTTCATTTTAATTTATCACTGTCATTAGACTCATATGATAGACCTCATCTAGCCTATCAGGATATTACTAGCGCTGATTTGAAATATGCCTATTACGATGGTTCTGCCTGGCAAATAGATACGGTTGATAGCTCTGGTAAGACGGGTTATTATGCATCATTAGATATAGATTCCTCAGATCAGGCCCATATTTCATACTATGATTGGACGAATGGCGATTTAAAATATGCTACTACTGCAAGTACTGTAGCTCCCGAACCAATCAGCGCAATTCTCTTTGTTACCGGTGGTACACTTTTATCAGGAAGACGTTTTTTAAGAAAAAAGAAAATCATATAACAACTAAGGTAATATCTGGGTGGTGGGTGGTGTCTGGTCTCCATTCTTCAGGGAAAATATAAAATGAAAAGCTGATATCATAAGGATGCCAAACACATTCCAATTACTCATCAATACCCCCTCCACCCCCCCCCAAAAAAAACCTATAATAAAACTCTCATGACAAAAAAAGTATAAACAGAAAACGAAAAAGATTTAAGCGGAAAATGGAGACTAATTCTGGCGGTTATGGTAGGGACGTTTTTCGCGCCGCTGGATGCTTCTATCGTAAATACGATCCTTCCTTCTTTTACATCAATTTTTCATGCTGATATATCGCTGGTCCAGTGGATACCCACTGTGTACCTGCTGGTGATCTGCTGCCTCATATTGATGTTTGGCCGGCTGGGGGATATGGTGGGACATAAGATAATATATCTGACCGGTGTCGGGGCCTTTGCCGTGACCTCTCTTTTTTGCGGCTTTTCAGAGAACATATGGATGCTGATCATATTCAGGGCTTTTCAGGGAGTGGCTGGGGCCATGCTGATGTCTGTCGGCCCCGCGATCGTGACAATGGCTTTTCCGCCTCAAGAGCGTGGTAAGGCCCTGGGTGTCTTTACGACAAGTATCGCTATAGCCCTTGCAGCGGGACCGACATTGGGAGGTATGATCACCGAGTTCATGAGTTGGCGTTTTGTCTTTTTTATTAATATTCCGATCGGCGCGTTTGCTGTGGTGTATGGTCTTAGGGCAATACCTAAGGGCAGAAGGAATAAAGACCAGCGGCTGGACTGGCCCGGTGCAGTCACTGTATTTATATTTCTATTGTCCGTACTGATGTATATGAACAGGGCAAAGGACTGGGGCTGGAGTTCGCCGATCTCTGTTGGACTGCTTATATGCGCACTTGTATCCGGTGTCTGGTTTATCAGGGCTGAAAAGAGGGCGGGTCAGCCGATGGTCAACCTGGACCTGTTTAAGAACCGTGTGTTCGCACTTGGAAATGTGAGCATGCTTTTGAATTTTATCGTTGCTTACACAGTTGTGTTTCTCACACCTTTCTATCTCACATTTATTTTGAAACTCCCGATCTCTCAGGTCGGACTGGTCATGGCAACCTTTCCCCTTATTATGCTGGTCGTCTCCCCTGTCAGCGGAATTCTTTCTGACCGCATAGGGTACCGTGTTTTGACATGCAGCGGCATGCTGATATGTACATTTGCCATGGTCCTTTTAAGTGGGTTGTCAGAGATGAACAATGTGATGGATGTTGTCGGTTATCTCCTGGTATTCAGTCTTGGAACATCCATATTCCTGAGCCCCAACAGCAGTGCTGTAATGGGCAGTATTCCTAAAAAGTATCTCGGCATTGCTTCCGGAATTATGGCGAGCATGAGAAATCTCGGGATGATACTGGGAATAGCAATATCAGGCGCGGTCTTTTACAACATCGCACCTGTTGCATTAACAGGAGATCATTCAACATTCAGCAGTGATGAAATTCAAATGGTGCTGAAAGGCTTTAGCCGGGCCTATATAACCGCCGCAGCTGTGGCTTTCAGTGCATGTATTACCTCCTTTTATTCGAAGAACAACAGTTTGTAATGATCTGCTCTGTCAGAAATGACAGTATTTTAAATTGCTTCAAAATGCTATTCTCGTGGATCATGTAATAATTGCTAATTATTAACTAGTTATAAAATATGACTTGACGGTTGTATATGATAGATATATACTAAAAAATAATAAATAATGGCGATATTTAGAGATTTATTTGATTGTACAGGTTTTGAATGGGACAAAAATAATGCAGACAAAATATGGAGTAAGCACCTTGTTACTCCATCTGAATGCGAGCAGATATTTTTTAATTTGCCTCTGATCATTGCTGATGCTGAAAAACATTTAAAAAAAGAGAAACGATACTATGCGTTGGGGCATACTAATAGTAATAGATTATTATTTATTGTATTTACCATACGTAAAGACAGGGCCAGAATAATATCAGCAAGAAATATGAGTCGTAAAGAAAGGAAGGTGTATCAGTCGCATGAAAAAGAGAATCCCGAAATTTAAAAATGAGGACGAAGAGAGAGATTTTTGGGCAACTCATGATTCAACTGATTATGTTGACTGGAGCAAAAGCAGAAAGGTTGTTCTGTCAAAAATGAAGCCTTCAATAAAAACTATCTCTCTGCG
>CBFDEG010000095.1:0-10443 GCA_965603765.1 uncultured bacterium
TTCTTGATGCGCGGCCGCAGGAACATGCGGAAGGTTTCGTGGTGCCTGTTGAAAAAATAACTGAAGAGTATTTTAAGGACACCGGCGGCAAGGCCGCTAATCTCGGGGAGATAAAAAATATACTGAAACTGCCCGTACCCCGGGGGTTTTCGATAACTGTTCAGGCATACAGGGAGTTTGTCTCTTACAATAAGCTTGATGAGAGGCTGAACCGGCTTGTCAGCGGTCTGTCCATAGATGATACGGACAGGATAGAGGAGGTTTCAAAAGAGATACGGGAATTGGTACTGAATGCGGAGGTGCCTCCGGCACTTATTGAAGCTGTGCGTGTGGAAGCCGGGCGCATTGGTGAGGGGACATGTTTTTCAGTCAGGTCGAGCGCTGTCGGAGAGGACGGCAAGGTATCTTTTGCCGGGCAATTTAAAAGTGTTTTAAATGTAAAGAGCGGTTCGCTGATCGATGCTTACAAAGAGGTTGTTGCAAGCAAGTATAGTGTGAGGGCGCTTTTTTACCGTATTGCAAAGGGTGTGAGGAACAGGGACATGCCGATGGCCGTGCTTGTGCTGGAGATGATCGACTCAAGGTCATCAGGTGTTCTGTATACACTGAACCCCGGATATCCTGAAAGGGATGAAACTATTCTCAGCTCAGTCTGGGGACAGGGACAGTATGCGGTGGGCGGGAAGGTTTCGCCTGACACTTTTACGCTTGACCGCAGGAATAATGGTGAGATCATCAGCAGGAATGTTCCTGAAAAGAAGGTCAGTCTTGTGCTTAAACGGTCCGGCGGTGTGGAGGAGCGTTCTGTGACGGATGACATGCTGAATGCTCCGAGTATAAGTGATGAGGAAATAAGAATGCTCTATCATTACAGCTCTATTATCGAAAGGCACTTTGAGTCTCCCCAGGATATAGAATGGTCCATCGACAATGACATGCGCCTGCATATCCTACAGGCCCGCCCTCTGAATATCAGGAGGGTCGTTACTGCCTCGATCAAGGGAGGGTACAGGAGTGAAAAAAATCTTGTATCTGCCGGAGATCCGGCTGTCCGAGGTGTTGCTTCCGGCTCTGTGTTCATTATACAGAGTTTTGATCAGATACATGATTTTCCTGCCGGCGCAGTGCTGGTTGCAAAAAACACCTCCAATGAATTTGTGAGGATAATGGAATCCGCCTCAGCGATAATTATAGGCACAGGAAGCAGGACGAGCCATCTTGCAACCGTATCCAGAGAGTTCGGGGTCCCCATGATAATTAATACCGGTGACATATCGGATAAATTGCAAAACGGTGATGTGGTGACCGTTGATGCAAACTCCGGCCGTATTTACAGGGGAAGGGTTGAGGATATTCTCAGGACAAAAACCGAGGTGAGGCCGGAATTTGAGATGAGGCCGGATGAGAAGATAATGAGAAGTGTCATGAAAAAAATAACCCCGCTTAACCTGACACAGATAGATGAGGCCGAGATAAGCGTCGGTGATTTCAGGACAATACATGATATCGTCAGGTATGTGCATGAGGTCTCTGTTAAGGAGATGTTCAGGATCGGGGAACTTACGGAGGGCTCTGGTTCAACACAGCAGCTGGTATCTAAAAGTATCCCCATGTATTTTTATGTTATAGACCTTGATGGCGGTATCGCGGAAGAGGCGAGGTTTATCAGGAAAATATCACCTGAACATATCAGGTCTGTTCCTTTTCGGGCATTATGGAGAGGAATGACATATGAGGGTGTAAAATGGGCGGGCGCGGTTGATATTGATATGGCCGGGCTGGGTTCTGTGATGGCCAGGTCATTTGTCAGGACCGGTGTCTCTGAAAAAGGCGGCAAGGTATACGTTATCATGACTGACCAGTATGTGAATATGAGCGTGAAGCTGGCTTATCACTTTACGGTATTTGATGCCTTTTGCGGGGAGAGCTATATAAATAATTATATCAATTTCCGCTTTCAGGGCGGAGGCGCAAGCGCCGAGGGGAGGCACCGCAGGGCGCTGTTCATAAAAGAGGTGCTCGAGTCACTTGACTTCAGGGTCGAGATAAAAGATGACATGGTGATAGCTGATATAAAAGGCGCGTCAAAAAAAGGCACAGAGCACAGGCTGGACATACTGGGCCGTCTGCTTGGATGTACCAGACAACTCGATATGGCCATAAGCAGTCTCGATGCAAAGGACTGGTATGTAAAGGAGTTTCTGGCAGGCAACTATTCTTTTAAGCGTGATTAAGTTGCAAATGCGTCAGTGTTCTGCGAAACAACCACCAGCGGGCATTGGAGGTTCTTCCAGGCATCCTTAATGATCTTTTCCGATTTTTTAGTGTTAATGTTCATGTCTTCGGAGATCTCTACAACAACAAAGAGGATATCTCGTTTCATGCCGGTGTGGTTCCGGATCTCTTTCTCAAGAGATCCTTTCTTTTGTATTATGCTGTAATCTATCCCTTCCTTATCAAGTGCTGATCCGTATCGTTTAAGCGTATCTTTTGCGATGTCGGCAACATACAGGATATCAAGTTCGGCCCCGATCCTCCTGCTTGTATTAAGCGCATACTTGAAAGCATTTCTATCTGATGCCTCCCCTGTCAGCGCAAGCAGTATCTTGCGCTTTTCCTTCAGGGTCTCTTTTGCTGTTTCAAACTCCCCTGCTTCCGCAAAGGCAGCGGCAACCATTGCCGCATCGAACTTTTTAAGCCACTTTCGCATCTATTTCAATTCTCCTTTTGTAAATAGTATATTCATGTTCGGCTATTTGCAGATTACCTTTTAATGCCTGGAGCGCGAAGCTGTTTGCTTGGCCTGGGAGTGATGCTGTCTCTTTTCTGAGGCCTTTTGCCTTCTCTCATGATCTCAATTGCTGTTTCATGTTCATTTGCTTCTGCAAATGTGACGGCCATCATTACTCTTTCGAATATCCCGGGGCGTTCCCTTTTCTCGGGCCTTGATCCGGCCATCATCTGCCTTGCTGTTTCATGTTCACCTTCTTCTGCGAATGCTGCTGCTGCGAATGTGTCTTCCATTTTTTTCATTTTCTTCTCCTTTTTTATGTTATTTGTTTTTTGTCTCTATGTTGTTACTTATATCAAGTATCGTGCCAATATGTCTAACCCCTTGAAATAACTGGCAAATAATGAATTTTGGAAGTTTAAAGAGCTTAAGCTTGTGTTGAAAAATTCAACGGTCTGTTTTTTGGTGGAAGAATAACTGATTAAAAACAGATACTTGCAGGATGTAACAGTTGAAAATGGTTTTGTTCTATTTTGCAACATTATAATATTAAGTCTTTGATCTAAGTCTGTTTATGAAGATATTTAAATCTACTTATAAAAATATTGTTATACTCAACAGATAGTACAGGCACACTAAATGATCAAATCCCGGGAATTTTATACAAGGTGGAAAGGTATAACGAGTGGGCATATTTAAAAGATCAGAAGAAGATATCCAGTTTGAGACCATTGATGATCTCCGGCAGATGGTTGTATCTGCCGGCTTGCCGCCTCATGTAGAGCAGGTTGCCAAAAAAGAACTGGAGATGCTGTCGAAAATAAGTCCCAGTACTGCTGAATATACTATCGGCTTTACCTATATAAACTATCTGGTCACGTTGCCGTGGAAGAAAAAGACAGATGATAATCTGGATATTTCACGTGCAGAGAGAATATTGAATGAGCGGCACTACGGGCTTCAGAATATAAAGGAAAGAATACTGGAGCACCTGGCAGTAAAGATACTGGTGAACCACAAAAAACCGCGGCTGCTTCTGGTAGATGATGAACATATAGCGCTCGAAAATATGGAGCCTGTCCTTAAAAAAGAGGGCTATACCGTTGAAACAGCCAACAGCGGGGTAGAGGCGGTTAAAAAGATCGAGGGATCTGATTTCGATGTCGTCATTACGGACCTGAAGATGGAAAACGTCAGCGGGATAGATGTGCTTGAGAAGGCAAAGAGCAAGTGTTCTGATACCCAGGTAATTATGGTAACCGGTTATGCAACGGTTGATACAGCCATAGAGGCGATAAAAAAGGGGGCGTTCCATTATATTACAAAGCCAATTAAACTTAAAGACCTCAAGGTAATTGTAAAAGAGGCCCTTGAGAAAAAGTTCCTTAAGAGGTCCACAAAGGGATCGGTCCTCTGTTTTGCAGGCCCTCCGGGAGTGGGCAAGACCTCTCTGGGCAGAGCGATCGCTGATGCACTGGGAAGGAAGTTTGCAAGGATCTCGCTTGGCGGAATGAAGGACGAGGCTGAGATAAGGGGACACCGGCGTACCTATGCAGGCGCAATGCCCGGACGTATTATCGAGGAGATCCGGCGTGCAGGGGTCTCCAACCCTGTGCTTATGCTGGATGAGCTCGATAAGATAGGGCAGGACTTCAAGGGGGACTCTTCCTCAGCATTGCTTGAAGTGCTTGACCCTGAACAGAACCACGATTTTCTCGATCATTACCTTGATGTGCCGTTCGATCTTTCGGGTGTTATGTTTATCGTGACCGCCAATGTTGCCGACTATATCCAGGGACCGCTCAGGGACCGGATGGAGGTGATCGAGTTTACGGGCTATACAATGGATGAAAAGTCTCATATTGCGGCCCAATATCTTGTTCCAAAGCAGGTCCATGCAAAGGGTCTTTCGGACGATGTCCCCGAGTTTACTGGTGCCGCATTGAACAAGATCATCAGCGAATACACAAGGGAGGCCGGCATAAGGAACCTTGAGCGCCAGATAGCAACCGTATGCCGTAAGATAGCTGCCGGTTATGTGCAGCATAAAGAAGCAGGCAGGATAGAAAGGGTTACCACGGAGCTGGTAGAGAAGTATCTGGGCCCGAGAAAATATTATTTTGAAGTGGCGGATGAAAAGGACCGGATAGGCGTCACAACGGGACTTGTATGGACCGAGGTGGGCGGGGCTATCATATTTGTAGAGACCGCCAGGATGAAAGGGAAGGGCGAGCTTATTCTCACAGGTTCTCTCGGCGATGTGATGCGTGAATCCGCACAGGCTGCCTTGAGTTATATAAGGAGCCATGCCTTGTCGTTGAATATTGATGAAGATTTTTTTGAGGCCCAGGATGTTCATGTCCATGTCCCTGCAGGGGCTATCCCCAAAGACGGGCCTTCTGCCGGGGCCACTATTGCAGTTGCCCTTATTTCGCTTTTGACCGGGAAACCTGCAAAAAGGGATGTTGCGGTATCCGGGGAGATAACCTTGAGCGGCAGGATCCTTCCTGTTGGAGGGGTCAAGGAAAAACTTCTTGCAGCCCGGCAGGCAGGGGTAAAGGTCGTTGTGTTTCCTTTTAAAAACAAGATAGATATCGACAATATCCCCGGGTCTGTAAAAGAGGCACTGGAGATCATGCTGTCAGATAACATTGATGAGATCATCGATTTTGTTTTGATCAAATAAATGTGATATTTCGAATACCGCAGCAGATGTTTCTTCTATTTTTTTCAGTGGTTTATCCTTGAATAAAACATGAAAATTATCCTATCATCTTGATAAATAAGATAAATTAATTACTGTTGCATTGATGTTGGGTTGAGTTGCATTTTGCAATGATTTGGTGATACACTCAAATATGCCCGATACCGGATATGTACTGTCTAACATGTCCTGAGTGATCGTGAGCTGATGTGTTGTGATAAAGGGTGCGCAAAGGAGATTTGTTAATGGATGCCAGTAAGGTAAAACTGATGATCGTTGATGATGAAGAGTTGACTCTTGAGACTCTTGAATATGCAATGAAGAAAGAGGGCTATGATGTATCATGTGCAAATAATGGTTCGGTTGCCATAAAAATGCTTGAAAAACAGGAGTTTGATGTAGTATTGACCGATCTGCGCATGAAAAAGGTGGATGGCATTGAGGTGCTGACAAAATGCCGTGAGCTTTATCCGGACTCGGAAGTAATAATGATCACCGCCTTTGCCTCACTGCCTTCAGCTATTGAGACAATGAAGAAAGGGGCATATTACTATATTGCAAAACCTTTTAAGCTTGCTGAAGTAAGAAAGGTAGTGAAAGAGGCTGTAGAAAAGGTAAGGCTGAAAAAAGAAAATGCCAGTTTAAGGGAGCAGATAGAAAGCTATAAGGGCAAGGTAAAGATCATAAGCAAAGACAGCAAGATACAGGCGCTGCTTGATATGGCAAAACAGATCGGTCCTACAGACTGTAATGTGATCATAAGCGGGGAGAGCGGTACCGGCAAGGAACTGTTTGCCCGATATACTCATTTCAGCAGTAAAAGAGCTGAAGGGCCTTTTTTTGCAGTTAATTGCGGGGCCTTTACAGAGAGCATACTGACCAGCGAACTCTTCGGCTACGAAAAAGGGGCATTTACCGGTGCAGCGGGGATGAAAAAGGGTCTGATAGAAATGGCTTCCGGAGGTTCCCTTTTTCTGGATGAGATAACTGAGATGGACACATCAATGCAGGTGAAGCTTCTCAGGGTCATTCAGGAAAGAGAAGTGTTGAGATTAGGGGCCACAGAGCCGGTAAAAATTGATGTCCGGTTTATTGCGGCAACAAATCGTGATATTAAAGACGCTATAAAATCCGGACACTTCAGAGAGGACCTGTTTTTCAGGTTAAATGTTGTTTCCTTTTTGATCCCGCCGCTGTCAGAACGAAGGGATGATATCCCGCTGTTGAGTTACTATTTTCTGAAGAAATTTGCAACTCTGATGGACAAAGATGTTACGGAGATAAGCCAGGAAGTGATATCGACACTGACGAATTATGATTTCCCGGGAAATGTTCGGGAGCTGGAAAATATTATTGAAAGAGGGGTTGCCCTTGCCACGGACAATATTATTGAGATCGTGCACCTTCCGGAAGACCTCAGGGATCTGAGCATCAGAACTTTCAGGCCGAGGGACGGCAGGATACCATCGCTTGAAGATCAGGAAATGGAATATATCAAGTGGGTACTGAAGGAAGTGGGCGGCAATAAGACCCTTGCAGCCCAGACACTCGGCATAGACCGGGTGTCTTTATGGAGAAAATTGAAAAAGTTCGGGCTTGATAATGAATAGATGTTTCAGGAAATGTATTTGATCAATGATAAAACTGCTTATATTTGACCTTGACGGCACTCTTGCTGATACAGGCCGTGACATTGCGGATGCAATAAATTATGCTGTCGAGTATTTCGGCCAGAGACGGTACTCTGTTGAAGAGGCAAAGTCGATGGTGGGTGCCGGTATTTCATCCCTGCTTGAGTCTTTGATAGCGCCTCTGGAGGGCGGTGATTCACAAGGGGCAAAAGAGCTCGTGACAAAAAGGTTCCTTGAATATTATTCTCAGCACCTTATTGATAATTCTTTTGCATACCCTAAAGTTAAAGAGACACTCGCTGTGCTCGGAAGTTATAAGAAGGTTGTGCTTACGAATAAGAGGGAAAAGTTTTCCAAACAGATACTTGAAGAACTTGGATTTTTGGGGTATTTTGACCTTGTCTGGGGCAGTGATAATGTCCGTGAGAAAAAACCCTCGCCAGTGCCTGTTCTTGACCTTATGAAAAAATTTAATGTCTCTGAAAAAGAGACGGTCATAATCGGTGACAGCAACTATGATGTTGAGGCCGGAAAGTCAGCCAATATAAAAGTTGTCGGCGTTACATATGGTTTCCGGTCCAGAGAGTTTCTTGAAGGTTCGGATGTTATAATCGATGGTTTTGATGAACTGCTGAAAGTCATCCCTGAATTGTAGACGAATGAAACCCAAACCCAACGAGACGCTTGATACAATAAAGGACATAAAGCTGTTCCAGTCAAAGGACGGCTACCGATTCAGCGTGGATGCCCTGCTGCTTGATGACTTTATTGATATAAAGACTGCATCAAGGGGAGTTGAGTTTGGAGCAGGCTCCGGCATAATATCGATCCTTCTTGCAAGGCGGGCAAAAGATCTAAAGATATTTGCGGCTGAGATACAGGAGGCGCTTGCCGGGCGTGCTGAAAGGAATGTCCGGATGAACGGTCTTGAGGGCAGGGTCGAGATCCTGAACAGCGACATGCGGGAGCTGAAAAATTTCTTTTCGACCAATGAATTTGATATTATATTTTCGAACCCCCCTTACAGAAAGCCTGAATCAGGGCGCATGAGCATTTCTGAAGAGCGGGCGGTTGCAAGGCATGAAGTAGAAATAACCCTTCCTGAACTTGTAAAGACCGCGTCTTACCTGCTTAAGCATTCCGGAAGTTTTTATCTTATATATCATCCCTTCAGGCTTGCTGAGCTTGTTTCTATTTTGAGGGAGTCGCGTCTCGAACCAAAAAGAATGCGCTTTGTTCATTCAAGGGCAGGCGAAGAGGCAAAGATGGTTCTGATAGAAGCTGTAAAGGGCGGCGGCACATGGCTTAAGATAGATGCACCGCTGTTCATTCATGAAAAGGGCAATAAGTATACATCTGCCATGAAAAACATCCTCGGAAAAGATTAGTTTTATTGTAACTGTAAAGTTTCCTTACAATAAAAGCCTCTTTAAATTTCCTTAAAATCAAATAAATCAAGACGTTATCTTTGTAGAGTGTAAATTTGCTGGTAAATGCTTACACTTGTGACGGATTACTTTACATATTGTAAAGGGTGTTTTTGAGATTATCCCTTTAAAATTGATTAGTTATGGTCTTGGCAGGATAATTGCTTTTACACTCATGTAAACAAGCATGACAAGGGTACGGAAGTAGGGAAAATGAAAAGAACTTTATTTTTAATTATTATTTTAATATGTATTCCTGCATATGCAGGTGCGACAACGCTTTTTCTTGATGACTGGGGTATTGAGCCGGGCGTGAGCTGGATTCCGTCGAGTTCGCCTTCCGGGGTGAGTGTGGTGACTGAAGATTATACGAAAGAGGATAATGGTTTTGTGGGTCCCGGATACGGTGGACAGCCATTTGATGCAGAAGCAGCATATATGGCATTTGCAGATTCAAAACTGTATGTAGCCATTGTGACAGGACTTCCGCAGGAGGGTTCCCCTGATCCCTGGAGATATGATAATTCTTTCTATAACTATTATGACTGGAACAAGGGATTTGATAAGTATTGGTATGCCCCCGGTGATATAGGACTTGATCTTGGTGCGGATGGCAGTTATGAATATGCAGTGTCTCTGCGTAATGAAGGCGATAATAACTCGGGAGTGTCAGCGCCCGGTGCAGGTCTTCTTCTCAGCGGCAATCTGGAGTGGGAGGGCACAAAGGCGTGGAGCCATTATGATGCAGGTGAGACGTATGAAGGTGCTGATGTCTGGGCGGTTACGGAATATAAAGATGCTGTATCTCTCGACGGTAACTTCAGTTATTCTGAATTTGGGAAAGGTCATTATGCGATAGAGGCGATCATAGATCTTGCCCTTCTTGATATGGGCGAAGCTGACCTGCTCGCAATGCACTGGGTGATGGAGTGCGGTAATGATTTCATAAATGTTGAAACAGAGATCCCTGCAAATGTTCCCGAGCCTTCGACGGTTATGCTTCTCGGTTTAGGGGTTGCAGCACTGGGGATTTATAAAAGAAAACAAAAATTCAGGAGAGATAGTAACTGACTTATATAAATATATATTTTTAGTTTGCCCTACTCCCCCTCATTTTTATCCCCTCCCGTTCTGGGAGGGGAGTTGTTTTTTCCGCATAAATTATTACAAGGCTTGAAAAAAGAAGCCCACTTCATTAAACTTAATAGGCTTGTTTTCATGAATGGGGCTGTAGCTCAGTTGGGAGAGCGGTCGTAGCGACAGGTCGTCGGTTCCTTGAACTGGCATGGCTTGTAAAAGTTAGAATTAAGCGGGGCTGTAGCTCAGTTGGGAGAGCGCTTGAATGGCATTCAAGAGGTCGTCGGTTCGATCCCGATCAGCTCCACCATATTTATCCAGGGGACAAATCTATTTGCCATTCTATGTGTACGTACTGAAAAGTGAAGCTACTATGAAGCCGTATGTCGGTCATACCTCTAAAATAAATACAAGGCTTAAAGAGCATAATAGCGGCAAGAGTAAGTCGACAAAAAGCGGAATCCCGTGGAAATTGGTTTATTGTAGAGAATTTGAAACGCGATCAGAGGCTATGAAGTGTGAAAGATATTATAAGACGGTTGGAGGGAGGATAGAGCTTAAGGATAAGGGCGTTATTTAGCTTGGCTGGCCGGAACAACTCGTGTCGAGGAGAGCGGTCGTAACGACAGGTCGTCGGTTCGATCCCCCGGAACGGGCAGGCGATCAGCTCCACCAAATAAAGATAATGACTTGGCATAACTGCCGGGTCTTTTTTATTTGTATTCAAGAGATCGTCCCGACCTCAGTCAGGTTCAGCTCTACTTTTGAAGGTAAGTTTAAATTCGGTCCCTTTTTCTTTTTTTAATTCTAACTTCCCAAGAAGCTGGTCTGTCAGGGCGGTGACCAGGGTCAGTCCTAATGATTCAGTGTGTT
>CBFDEG010000096.1:0-10352 GCA_965603765.1 uncultured bacterium
CAGGGCCTTTATCTATTTTGTAATCAAGCGGGTCTCCGTCAGCATCGGTTGCAGCTATCTGGTATGTATATGTCCTTTCTTCTATTGAAGGACGGCTTTTATTTATAACAGGCAAAGAATTGTATATCTCTGTTTCAAGCCGCACGCCCTTGCCGTCGGTCTCTTCATCAAATGGTATTATTTCAAGGGCAACCTTGTCCCCGCGCCTGAATTCGTATTCGAGATAGCTGTGTTCATCAATGAACTTTCCGTTCAGATACCATTTATATCTCAGGTCAACAATGTCGCCGTTTATGTCATCCGCAGACACTTCAGACATTATTGTGGTCAGGGCTCCGGGTCTCTCGGGCAGGAGTGTTGCCCTGTGTATTGATGGAGGAGAGTTTTGAATGATTATTTCATTTGATTCCAGTTCGTTGCTGCCTCTGATAATGACGGCCTTTACTCTGTCGCCTTTTTTCAGGCTGTCAGATACAAAACGACGGCTTTTGTTTTTCTCGTCTATGTTGTCATTGACATACCAGCTGACCTTGTTCGGTACAGGTGTTAAGCCGTCAGGCAGTATATTGATGATAGAATTAATGTTTGCGTCAGCAGGGCCGATACTGACCGGTGCCCCATCCTTCGTCACAGGTGATACAATTGATGACGGCGCAGTATTTTGATTGCTGCTGTCTTCCGGTGCCTTAGAACATCCGGAAAACAGCAGCAGTGATAATATGATGATTATATAATGTATCAGGATCATTGTATCTCTTCGTTCTTCCACCCTGTAACACCGCTCTTGAGAGAGATAGGCGTAATGTTCTCGATCTCAAGAATACTTCCGGTTGACTGCTGTACAAAACCTTTTGCTGTTCCGCTTGCTGTTATTTGAGCGCTCATTGATGAGGGCAGTCCGACTCCGAGTTCAGCAACCCTGGCAACCTCATCAGACGGAATAGCCTGCTCTTTCTGATCTTTGAACACGTAGTCCGAGTATGCTGTACCTGTCTTGTAATATACAGCGTATACATTGCTCTGCCCCTCTGCCGCACATGCATCAATTCCGGGGATATATGTGGCAAAGGTCACAAGCCCGCCGAGCACGAGAGGTTTTGAAAGCATTCTTTCCCCATTGTGCGTAAGCGCATTGCCGCTGAAGTCCACGGCCTCTCCGAGGTTGGCAAAGTTCATGACCCAGCCGTCACAGCTGCTTGAAGCGTTTATAAGACTTGACCACGTAGCGACTCCCGCTGAACAGCCTCCGGCAAGACCGGTTACGGTTGCGTCAGTTTTTACTGTTGCGCCGGATATGTCCATAACATTCGTGTATGAATCTGTACATGTTCCATTCCAGCACTGGTCTTTTATAGCGTAAAAAGCCCCTGCATCTGTCTGGTTTTTGTCATTTGTTCCGTAAAATTGTCCGGTGCCGAAAAATGTCCACAGGTTTGCCCTGTCGTCCATTGCGACCGAAGGTGCGGAGGTTATCTTCTTGGATACATCGTCGTTGCCGGATATGCTGTTTGCATTGGCAATGGTCGATATTACCCATTGGGTAGGGTCTGTCTCCACGCCCTTGTTAGTCGTAATTCTTTTAAGAAGGGAGTTCCATTTGTTTGCGGCATAATAATTTTCACCGATATACATAACATCGACATCATAATCTATGTCCACGTCAACACTGACCGGGTCTCCCATAAAGGCTGTATTGTTTCCGGTCGGGAACTTCCAGAAATTCGTGTTCTCGATCCAGTTGCTGATCACACCGTTGGCTCCGGCTGTCAGGTCCAGGACATATACATACCCATCCTGAAAAGTTGTTAAGTTTGAGGCTGAGTCATAGTTCGTGGCACCTGAACCGAATATCAAATAGCCTTTGTTATCGACCTTGACCCCGGCAGGGTAGGACATGCTGAGTCCAAGGTCAGGGTCTGAGAATGTCCATAAGAGTCTCGGATTGAGCGGGTCTGTTATATCCATGGCAAAGTACTCAGGGGAAGCGCTGTAGTTGGCAGCGCCTGCTGTCCAGCTTATGGCCTTGCCTCCATATCGAAAACCGCTGATGAGTATTGTCCCCCATCCGTTCGTATGGTTGGCATCAGCGGTAAATGCAGGAACGTCCGCTATCTTTGGTTTCAGGTCAACATGATAGACATGTGTATAGTCAGGCATTGTGTTCCATTTAAGATGCGGCAGGAGACCGCGAGGTATGAATGACCATAGTTCCTGGCCTAGTGTGTGCCCGCCGTTTACACAGTTGCCTGCGATGTCAACATCAGGATAGTACGCATGCTGGTCTTCATCGAAACATCCGCCGTTAAATGCATGCAGCATGCCGTCATTAGCACCTGCGTAGACGACCTGTCTGCGTTTCTTGTGAGTGTTTCGGTATTGTGCATATGAAGCGTCTTCATAGAGCATGTCGTAATTTTCAACAGGACGTCCGACAACAGTAGGGGTTGAAAATACGATGTCGCCCAGTTTCCATACATTTGTCACACCGTCAATAGTTATACTTCTCTCCCTGTATCCCGTGGCATGTCCGAGGTCGGTAACACCCGTAAGGTCATCTCCGCGTGTCCAGTTGATGATATTATCTGATTCAGAGGCATCCGCTGCTCTGATATATGGTGACAATACAGCGGAGTTCACTGTTGAAAAATCAAGGGTGTTGAAACCGTCTATAGATGTGAGAATTGTCCTGTTTATCGGGTTGGCCTCCCACAGGCTCTCTCCGCCTTTCCATATTGCAGTAACATTATCCAGCGGCACTGTTGTGACAGGGATTGCTGAGTCTTTTACCCCGTCAGCATCAAAGTCAGAGAATTTATTGACAGTGGTCCCCATGTCTGATGAGTACTGCATTTCTATTATCAGGTCAGCTGCAAGGTCAAGCGCATCATTGCTGTCAGTATCTTCTCTGAGGTTCCCGTATTTATCCACAAATATTGACTGGATATATCCGAGCCATTTCCGTCTTTCAACACCTTCCAGTTTCTCAGGGAAGAAGTATGCCTGATAAATGGAACCTTCTCCTTCACCTGTTGTTGCAAGAACACTGACCGCTGTTCCTGATGAGGCTTTTTTAAGAATGTCCGCTATTGCCTCAAGTAATGTGGCTTCCAGCATACTTCCATTTTGAGCTTCATAATAGTTGTCCGGATAACCATCGGTGTCCTTGTCCCACTCACTGCATTTACCGTCCAATGAACCGTTCAAGCATGGTGATGCAGGTAACCATGCATTCCTGCTGTCTGCGGGATATGCTGTCCTGTTATAAGGCCATGTGTTTCCGTCGTAGTCGTCAAATCCACCATAGAGTGCTGTCTGCTGTAGGGAATTCCTTCCTGCACCTGCTTTGCTGAAGGCCATCACACTATATGTTGCAATGGTCTGGACCCCGTCAATGTCAAGACGTATATCATTCACCCAGTTCTCCCTTGCAGGAACTACAGGATCAACAGGAATAGGATATAAAGGATTATCTGCTCCATTCCATTCACCGTCGGATATCAGAAGGATAAAATTGTCACGGCATGAAAGAGCGCTCCCGCCGTCATATAAAGGATCTTTTACTGAGCCCTGTCCGCCTATGTATGCATTGTTGTCTTCATAAGGATGATCATCTATCTGTTTGTAATAATCATACGCTTCATATAATGCTTCGCCTGTAGGGGTCGTACTGTATGGCGGTTCGCTCTGGATCGCTGTCAGAAATGATGACATATTGGCACCCTCGATACCGACCTTTATTTCACCCAGTCTGTCGTCTCCGGCAAATGTCATCAAACCGAATCTTGGTGAGTCAGCATCCCAGGTACCGTCATAGTCCTTGTCCGCGAGACTATGTATTATGCCTTTTCTTTCATTTTCAGGAACATCCACTTTTGTTTCCGCTGCTGCAAGGGTGCCTATCATGCAGGTAGTATTACAGCTCTCTGTCTGGCTGCCTGCGACACTCGTGCTGATATCCTCTGCTGTCCATACAGCATTGACCACCTCATCATTGAAATCATCGTCATTACAGACGTCACATATGAATTCGTCATATTCTGCTTTTCCGAGAATACTGCTTGAATAGGAGGCTGTGTTCATTCCTATAAGCGCATTTGCCGGCAATGCTACCGTCACAGTACCGTCCTGCGTCCATATTGCTCCGTCAGCTGAATAAAATGAAGTGAAAACATCTCCGACCCTTGTCATACGTACCCAGACCGGATATGCAGTGGCTACATAACCTGAACCAAATGTGGTTGTGGAGCCGCCGTCAGTTGAACGATACGCGAACTGCAGGCCTGATGAGTTCGTTGCCGAGATCATTACATGCTGGCTGTTTGAGTTCGTGCTGGCACGTACCATCAGCCCGGCTTTTGAATAGTCCTGCGCTGCCTCAGTGGGCGGTGAAACGATCTTGAGCTTAACATCGAAATCCCCGTTGATCGGTTGATGAATATATCTGAAATGGTCACTTGTTCCCCATATACCGGTGCCTCCGGCCCAGGCGCTGAGGTAGCCGCAGGTTCCAAGGTTATTATAATTGCTGATAGTTATGTCATGGTCAATATTCGGATAACTGCCTCCGGACATGTTAAATGTACATCCGAGATTATGGTCGGAAAATGTCCACCAGCCGCCTTCAGCCCTTAAGGTATGGGCATTGAGCTGTGTAGATGTGGATTTGCCTCCTATCAATACCTTTCTCATAAGGTCTATTCTGCTCATAGTTGCCCAGTTCAACAGGTTGCCTGATATACAGGTGCCTGAATTGTCTCCTATCTTATATTTAGGGTCTCCAAGGACATATACCGGGCAGGCGGCGTTCTCTTCAAATTTATTTCCGGTATCCTGGTAATATTTGTCGGTTTTGAAATAACCGTAATATTCATCATTCTGCTTATACCTGTTGTTTACATCTGTCAGGCTGTCCGAAGTCCCGCAGTCTGCTCTCTTATTGTCATATCCCTGAAAGTCGCACTCAAGGTACGCAGGGAACTGCATGCTTCCTGAATGGTCCAGGAGAAGAAGTATGTTAGGTTCGATCACTCCTGTTGTAACAAAAGGAGGGTATGCTGTGTAGTCTGCCATCTCAGGCTCTTCGGCCTTACAATTGGGTGCAAATATGACTGACATTAGTAAGCATAAAAAGAGTATATGTATATATTTGCTTTTCATAATACGCCTCCTATTGGGCTAACCTCAATACTTTGATTTTTCTCACACAGTCTTTGCTTTCGAACAGCTTTACCTCTAGGGCAGCATCTATATTTTTATAGTTCATTAACCGGTTACGCGGGTTGAATACCTTTACGTTTTTACATAAGGGGTATCTTATATCATTTACAATTATCCAACTGTTTGAGTACTCACTCATTGGACCTGTGATCACATTATCATCCGGCATTATCATGTTCGGCGCTTCTTCTATCTCTTCTGCTGATGCAATGCCGGGTGAGGCGAGCAGAAATATCGCGATGAGTGCTATTGAAACCAGAATTGGTAAATTATATTTCTTCATAAACAACCTCCCATTATTTCGGCACATATCTGTATATCGTCCCTACAGTCGCCGCGGATGTAAGGAGCCCTGTGCTTATTGAATTTATCCTGTAAAATGTATAAAAGCCGCTGCCTCCGCTCTTTCCTATGCCTTCGTATCCTGCAGCGAATTCGATAGCAGAGCCGCCCATCCATTTTGTGTACATCTTGTCAATATCGATTCCCACGTTCTGATTGCCTGCCGCAAGCGCCGCATCCTGGGTGTCACTGTCAAAGGAGGTGGCGCGAAGTTCATTCGGAAGGTTAGCATCAGTAATAAAGTTTGTGAACCCCTTGAGGTCCTGTTCCCTCACAGCTCTTTCTATTACAGCGGTACTGAGCTCTGAACCTGCATCAGCTGTTGACAGGTTTGTTTCTCTCAGCCGTATGTTACCTGAGAGCATGTTCTCTACAGTGCTTGTACTGATAGCTGTTATTCCGGAAATAGTAAGTACAAGCAGAAGCAGAAGTACTGTTATGAGGATATAACCTTTGTCATTATTCTCTGTCATAGTCTGTCTCATTTGTTCCTCATCGTGACGACCGTCTGCCACCATCTGCGTCTGAAATCATCATTGGTAGCCGGATGGTTTCTGTTCTCTATTACTGCAGGAGGGTTCCCAAGTCCCGTGTAATCCTGGTCAGCCCTGCTGGTCCTTGCAAGGATGTTGACCCTGATAGATTTGATCGTTGACGGGTCTGCAACATTATTAACATATGCGCCTCCGTCAAGCACCCCGTCTCCGTCAGCATCGACACCGTATGCTAATTGAAGGTCCTCTATGTTCTCGGCAATAACTTCATTATCGGATGTAATGAGACCGGTACATGCTCCAACGTTTGCATTTCTGCTAATTTTGCGCAGGTCGGAATTCCCATCCACACAGAACGTCACATCCTCTACAAGATAAACTGGTCTGCCTGTGTCGCAGAGACCGTCGCCGGTAGTGTCAAGCACCGGGAAATTATGTGACATTGAGCGGTCAATAGTTATATTGTTCCCGCAGTTTCCGTTACCTCCAATTGCACAGTTTGCGACCTGGATAAAGCTCACGCCGTCAACGCTCAGGAACCTTTTGTCAGTCATGTTCGGACCCTCAATGCCATCGTAATCAATATATATCTGTGTGTCGCCCATTGGAACGGTTGCAGGACATGCTATGCTGGGTCCTCCGCCTGACGGCCAGATGGTTCCTATGAACCTGAATCCTCCGATAACGGTAATAGCATCAGGTGATGCTGTATTGTCAATTACATTGATCATATCGGTATAAGTGTTGACAGGGTCCATGTCCATATCAGAAGCAGTGCCGAATCCTGCTGTCCTTATACCGTTAGCTACAATGTCATGTGCTATTTTGGATTGAGTGTTCACCTCAGAGACACTCTCCTGGGCAACATACGAACGGTTCTGGGCAATATAGGTTGCAGATGAGGCGGCAATAAGTATCATGCTTATCACTAACGCTATCATGACCTCAGCCAGTGTATATCCTCTGTTGTTATGGAGTGACATTTTCATTCCACCTCACTGTATCAAGGGTCACTGAGTGGTCAGCGCCGGTTTTGTCCTGCCAGCATGTCCTGGCCTTTATTGCCGAGACCGCTACAATATTTCCGGGGTCAGGGTCGTTGGTGCATGCAAGGGCAAACCCGGCATTGCATGTATTGTCATCACCGCCAAGTACCATTGATATACAATCGGAAAGTATCCACCATGTTCTTGTATAAGCAACTCCGCCGGATATTGCGGTTCCTGATACGGGCATGTCGGTTCCTGTGGCCAGGTTTGCATAAGGCATGGATTTGGCCTGTTCTATTACATCAATGCTCTGGTTCGTAGCCATCCGCATTTCCCTGCTTGAAGTATTACCTGTAACAGCATAATACTGCATGCCCATTACACCCAGCATTCCAACGAGCATCACAACCAGGGCAACCATGACCTCTATCAATGTAAAGCCTTTGTTACTCATCGTATCTCCGTCCAGCCCTGTTCTCCGGGTTTATCCTTGCTTCCGTCCCACATAAAGATGTTTATCATCCCTGATGAATTTGCCAGTTCAACACAGAATGAATATTCTCTGCCGATATGCTGGAAATATACTATTCCAGTGGGCCAGGCCGAGCCATCCGGCTCAAAGTGGAATACCAGAGCATTATCAGTAATATCAACACCATCCGGGCCGTTTGGAGGGCCGTTTGTAAAATTACCTGTGCCGAGCACCATGTCCTGTCCGTACTCTGTAATCATGGTTATCTGCCTTACAGCTGAATTCCCGTATCCGTCACCGGGATCGAACAGGGAGTCATTTTCATCTGAGTCAAATCCAATCAGATAATTATTAGCACCGTAGTTAAATGTCAGGATATATGTCCTGTTCTCCTTTATCGCCATTGTCCGGGCAAGCCTCATATTCTGGAGCAGGTCGTTAGAGCTCTGCCTTACTTTACTCTTGGCAATGAACCGTCCGTATTCAGGTATGCCAACTGCCGTGAGTATGCCGATAATAGCAAGTACGATAACCAGTTCTATTAATGTTACGCCTCTGTTATCTTTTATAATATTTTTATGTATCATCATGTCACCTTATATAGAAGCAATAACAGGGCCTGACAGGAACTCTGTAAAATCAGCCGGTTATTGTATTTAATTGCATTCATTATGTAATATGTTTCATGAAACTATGTAATTGGTTACACAATCAGCCCTTTATGGGAAGCAGTCTATCTGCTTATGTTAAACGGCTTTTTTTGTAGTATACTTTATACAAACTAAACAGGGAGTGATTAATGATAGATATATCTGTTGAAGACATTGTGAAAAAAGCGATAGCAAAAGGCTGTGACTCTGCTGAGGTGTATCTCAGGAACAGCTCGGGCATATCAGTCGAGGCCAAGGGCGGTAAAGTTGAGGCGCTTGAGGCCTCACGTGATTTCGGCCTTGCCTTGAAGGTGATAAAGGGTAAAAAACTCGGGTTCTCTTTTACCACAACCCCGGACGGGATCGGCAGGACCATTGATGAGGCAGTCGAAGGTTCGGCATGGACAGGAGATGATGAATATATCGGTATTCCTGAACGCCTTATGCCTCAGGATGTTCTTGTGTTTGATCCGGCAATTAAAAATATTGATGAAAAAGATGTGATAAATGAGGCCCTTCTGCTTGAGTCAACAGCGCTTTCCTTTGATGAACGGATCAAAAAGGTCAGAAAGGCCGAGGTGAGCGCAGGCTCAGGGACAACGACCATTGCAAACTCAAACGGCATAAACATTACATATGACAGCACCTATTATTCAGCGCATGTCACAACCCTCGGCAGTGATAACGGCGACAGCCAGATGGGATGGGAATATGCCGGGAGCAGGCGGAGATCTGACATTGATATCAAGGCTGTTGGAGAAGGCTCCGCAAAACGCGCTTTAGAGCTTCTCGGTTCCAAAAAGATGTCAGCTGTTAAGGTGCCGGTGATACTGACCCCTTCTGTTGCCATTGAATTTCTGGAGATATTAAGTTCATCCATATCAGCAGAAGCTGTACAGAAACAGAGGTCCTTCCTTGCAGGCAAGACAGGGCAGACCATTATAAGCCCCCTTATTGACCTGGTCGATGACGGTACAAGGCAGTGGGGCACGGGAACAAGCCCTGTTGACGGGGAGGGTGTCCCTTCAAAGAATAAAATTATCGTTGAAAAGGGCGTGCTCAAAGGATATATACATAACACATACACAGCCCGGAAGGACGGAGTATCATCCACCGGCAATGCTGCACGCGGCAGTGCAAAAGGTCTGCCCGGTGTAGGTGTTACCAATTTCTATATAAGCACAATGGGTGATTCCTCTGAACGAGGGCTTATCATGTCCATGAAAAAAGGCATAGTTGTTCTGAGCGCAATGGGTGTTCATACAGCAAATCCTGTTTCGGGTGATTTTTCTGTTGGTATTTCGGGACTCTGGGTCGAGAACGGTGAGGTCCTTTATCCGATAAAGGAAGCTATTGTTTCGGGTAATATACTTGAGATGTTTAAAAAGGTTGAGGCTGTAGGAAATAACCTTACTTTTTACGGGAGTGCCGGTTCGCCGAGTTTGCTTGTTGGGGATATGGATATTAGTGCTTAGGTTTAAGGTTGGTTTTAATTACAAATAGTGTGTCCCAGTATATCTTTAATGCACGAAGATGATTTGCCAGGCATGTGATCTTGATTTATATTTCTGAAGGCATTTTCTGTTTTGTCAGTGCTATCGGTATCTTTTGGGGTTTTACTTTTACGAACAGTCCATTTTCTGGTTCCATCCATATAGTTGGTTTGAGTTATTTTCTTACCATCCTCATAATTGCATATTGTGTCACCAGCTAAATTGTCTGTACATTTAGAGTCAGCAGTCGCGTTATTGGTTGTTAGGAATATAACAACTATGATCAATATTAAATAATTAATTTCTTTCATTATTTATTCCATATTTTTATTGTCATTTTTACTTATATCTTTCTCAATAGTAATTTTGTCTGAATTATTAATTTTATTGGCAGATTCAGGACTGACATTTGGAATGTTCTGATGCCTTTCGGGAAGTTCTTGTATGCTGGGAGCTTTATTGTCATTTTTTGTCGTTTGTGTATGGATGGCTGAATTTTGATTGGTCTTTAAGACGATTTTAGGAAATTCAAAAAAAATCGTCAAAACTAAAATACCAGTAAGGATAGCAATGACCCATGTGAGATAAACTATCCATGTTGTTGCTTTTTCGGTTTTTACTGCCGCCTTTTCGGTTTCTTCCGCAAGAAGGGATAAAAGATTAGCCATTTGACCAAGCTGGTAAACAAGAATATC
>CBFDEG010000097.1:0-10140 GCA_965603765.1 uncultured bacterium
TAAACCTCGGTACGAGTCGATTACGACAATCAATGGGGTTTAAAGACAAGACGAAATGGAGTTGATTTATTGGCAACCTCCCCTGCCCCTCTCGTAGCGAGTCTTCGCGTAGAGTCGCTACGACCTTGGTAAGGCGGGGATTAATTGTAGTTTCCACACTTCGATATTCTCTGCTTTCTTCAACCTTCCCCCATTAGCGATTTTAGGTTCTTGGTGAAACCAGAGGGAAAAGAATTAATTTGTGTTTGAGTGAAGCGAGTTTAAATTAATTCCCCGAACTTGTGTGAAGAACCGTTTTTAGAATGCGCAGTGAGCAAGGCGAGCGAATATGAATAATAAATTATCCTTACATTCAGAAGTTCAATGTTTCTGTTTGCATTGAACTTATCAAATCGGTCTGGGGCGGCCTTTGTTGGTTACTTATTGGGCCGCGCAAATAAGTAACTCCGTCTGAAAGACATCTTGATACCTGAAACTCGGTACGAGTCGATTACGACAATCAATGGGGGTTTAAAGACAAGACGAAATGGAGTTGATTCATTGGTAACCTCCCCTGCCCCTCCTTGGTAAGGCGGGGATTTATTCTCCCCTTTATAAGGGGAGACACAGAGGGGTACTAATTATAATTTCCATTCATTGAATATCGAAGTACAAAAGTGAAGTACGGGAGGGCCAGAGGGGGGTCCGATCCTCCCGCGTTGGGGATGGGACAAAAGTGTCCCGTGCAGAAGATTTTTAAAATTATTTCATTGCTGCAATGTAACGGATCAAATACATCCGGGCGGTCTTGGAAGACCGGCTACTTTATATGCTCCTTTTACGAGCCCGCACGGGAAAAGATTACAGATCTCATCTCTTGAAAGATGGCAGTTCTTTGCGACCTTGACCATCTCAGGTCCTCTGCCGAATTTAAGGTAGTGCTCCCGTATAAACAGGATCACTTTCCAGTGGTCGCCAGAAAGCGCGAGGGCAGATATCTCATTTTCCTTGGCAAGCAGCTCTGCCAGATCTGCTGACCAGAAATCTATATCGTTTAAAAAACCTTCGCAGTCAAGCTTTTCTTTATTTTCGGTATTCCCCATAGTTACACCTCGCTTTAATTAAGTGTATGCATTTAAATAGCGGGGCATTATGCCCCGCTATCTTTAATTACTCGGAGACGGGTGCTGACTCTTCTTTTTCTGCGAACTTCTTCTCATTTTCAGCGATCTTTTCATCAACCACAAGAGCATTGGCAACAAGGTTCACGATCTGGGTAACTTCCATGCCGAGTTCGTAATGTCCTATCAGGTCATTCAGTCCGTCAACACAGTTATGGCATGAAGTGACAACGATGTTTGCTCCGGTTGCTGTGAGCTGGTCAGCTTTTATCTTTGCTGATTTAAGCCTGCTTGGTCTGTACTCTGACATTGACATTGCGCCGCCTCCGCCTGTACAGCAGAAGTTCTCTGCACGGTTGGGATACATCTCCCTGAAGTCATCGACCACAAGGCTGAGAAGCTCGCGTGGTTCTTCTGTCAGTCCGCAGCTTCTGGCGTTGTTGCATGAATCATGAAAGGTGAATATGCCCGGATTTTTTGACTTGTCGACCTTGATCTTACCTTCTTTAATGTATCTGAGCATGGTTATGACTGAGCTTTCAGCTTCAAAGCTAATATCTCTCTTTGCCCAGTTGGGTCCTTCGCAGCGTGTAGAGCGGTAGCCGTGTCCGCATTCTGATATGACAAGTTTTTTGCCTTTCAGCTCATCAACCTTGTCATATACCCTGCCGGCAACTGCGCCGCCGAGATCATCATCACCGTTAAAAAGTCCGAAGTTGGTCATGTCCCAGCCTTCACTCGGCATGGTCCAGTCAGCTCCGGCCATATAGAATATCTTTGCGGCATCCAGGATCGTCCTGGGGTCATGTTTTATTTCGCGCGGATTGATGGTATAGACAATATCCGAATTCGGTTTATCTATCGGTATCTTTGCAGTGGGATCGCTCATCTCTTCCTGAAGGTCCTCCTCCTGCCACTCAACCGTATCAATATAGTCCTCTTTGAGAACACCCATCTGATTGCCTATCTCCCACTGCTCTTTGGCAACGTACTCAACACCCTCTGGCATTATCCCTACATAACAGAGCAGTCCGCGGGCCATTCTGTTAAAGGTAGCAAGGTCAACACCCATGGGGCAGTTAATGGTGCATCTTCTGCAGTTCGTGCATTTGCCGAACACGACATCCTTCAGCTCCTGAAGTTCTTCGTCAGTAAAGACGCTTTTTGCGCCTACCCACTGCGGAAAGAACTTTCCTGTCCAGTCAAAGTGGCTCTTGAATATCTTTCGTATCCTGTCCGCTTTATATGCAGGGGCAAAGGTAGGGTCACCGGGGTTGGCAAGGACGTAATGGCATGACTCGGTGCACATTCCGCAATGAACACATGCGGACAGTGACCCCACCATCTGCCTGTTCATTTTCTGTCCCATTCTTTCTATAAATTTTTCAGCTTTATATGATCTTTCTTTGCTCATTTATACCTCCGATATTTATTAGTTCAATAGCACTCTTATTTGCTTACCTGGTAGCCGGGTGTTTTCCTGATCGGGAACACGCCTCTTCTGCCGAAATGTCTGCCCAGATATGTCCGTGTAAAGGGATAATAGATGTAATGTGATATCTTGCTGAACGGCACATAAAGCAGGAAAAACGCTGTCAAAAAGAAGTATGTCAAAAGCACCCCTTCTCCGCCGCTGATATTATTAGGTACGGCAAGAAACGCGAATGCGAGCCATGTGGTAAGAAGCACCAGTGAAAAATAATCATCCGGTGTGCTGATGGCGCTTATATACGGGTCAGTTATTCTGCGAATGATCCGTATGATACCAACAACAAAGGCCGCTCCGATAATTATCTGCAAAATACTCGTGAAACCGGCTGAACCGAGAAGCCCCGGAGCATAAGGGATAATGAAGGACAGGCCGATTGCTGAGAACAGACCGAGATGCATGATCACGAACTGAGCATACATTCCTTTTTTTGTGTTTGTGCTTTCCATTTCACCCGGCCTTAATACAAGCAGCTGGGAATAGCGTTCGCCCTTTTTAGGATTTGTGTCACCCATGCCTGTGGCCGGCTGACGCTCCTTTGCAAGCATAAAGTTCGTGTACCACCTGATCTTGAAAAAGTAAACTGTTGCCATTACTACCAGTGCAGCTTCCTGCAGTGAATGTTCAGCAAAATGTAATAAAGTACTCATAATGCCTCCTGTTTAATTTGATTTATTTTTAAATTTCCTGAATCTCTCATTATTTTTTCCCGTTTGGATTGGTTGCAAGCTGGAGAACATTAAACTGCTCCTGAAGCGGTTTAAATTCTCTGTTGTCCATGGCACAGATGACCACACTTTTCAGTTTAGAGCCGTTGTTCATATAAGCGGCGATCGTCTGAACAGTGATTTCAGCACTCTTTTCGATGGGAACGCCGTAAAATCCTGCACCCATCGGCGGAAGGGCAAGGCTTTCTGCGCCCTTTTCTTCAGCACATTTAAGTGTATTTAAGATTGTCTTTTTTAACTTCGCCTCTGTGTCAGCCTCCTGAAATTTAGGGCCGTCAGCATGGATGATGAATTTAGCCTTCATATCACCTGCATTAGTGGCCACTGCTTCAGTCACCTTGATACTGCCGATCTCTTCAAGTTCCTTACGAATAGAAGGACCGCCCCTCATTGCGATAGCGTTGCCGAACCCTGAACCGAGCTTTAGGTCATCGCGCGCGTAAAACACAAACGCATCGATCTCGTAATCTGTTACATCCGCCTTAACAAGGCTTAGTGTCCCGCTTTTTAATTGTTGCTTTTCTGTCATGCCATTCTCCTCCTTTATTAGAAAATTTCTTATGTAACTTATCTATCAATATGAATGTATCGTCAGGTCTGCGTGCAATGTTTACAATGTAACCACAAGTTTTAGATATACAGTCATGCCGGATATGAGCATATTGCAATTACAATACCAATAGGATTTAGCTTATATTTCGGGATGTTAGAAGCTTTATTCGATGAATGGGAGGAAAGGTAGATTGACAATTCTGAGCGTAAATACTATAAGCCCTTGATAATTAAGACTTCTTGCATGATGAAAGATTTCTTGCAGATGAAAGATTTATTGCAGTAATAACAGGATCATTATACTATCATGCTAACGATCATAAAGAGCTCAATTGTTCAAGATGACGAACTTCGCAGGTATTACAATAACTTAAGGCAGGTATTCTGATCCAGCTGCCGACCGCATCCGATTCAAAAAAACCAAGGTCAGCAACAAAATCATTTGTATTGCTAATATTCAGATTTTCTGTATATTCACGATCGTGAAATTTTACTATAACCTTATACTCACTATCAGCCGGCACTTTAATGCTCACATTTCCTTTTATATCAGTAGAACCGGTTGCCAGCACAGCATCATGTTTATTTTTAATGACTACTTCCGCATTATTTGCCGCAAACAGATTTGTCATCATATTGTGCCGGAAAGGCACTTCCTTAATAAAATGATACCCATGTTTTTTCATATATTTTGCGAGAAAATTACACTTGAACTGAGCTGATATATTAAGAGTCACATCAGATGCATGTGATATAGAAGTTATATTTAATATCAATACGATACAACTAATAAGTAAAAGTATTTTCTTCATTATGAAACCCTCCTCACAGTAGTACGCATACATTATATACTGTTTCATATATTGACACATGTATTAATTATATTTACGGCATTATAGTGGAAAACTTTACAAAAGGAGGGAAAAATATTTAAAGCATCTAATCTGTTTTTTTCTTGTTAAGTCTCTGATTAAGCGCCTGTCTGGATATCCCGAGAAGTGCGGCAGCATTGCCCTGTTTACTCTCTGATGACTTCATTGCCTCTTTGATCAGATAATCCTCCATCTCTTTAATGGTAGGAAAGTGACCGAATATATTTCTTATATTGTCCCCGTTATCACCATAAAAGGGCACTTCGTGGGGCGCTGCCCGCCTCTGCTTAATAAACCCCTTGAAACTTTCAAGCGAAAGGGTGCCGGTTCCATGCTGAGCTACGGCATCATGGATCATTGCCTTGAGTTCCCGTACATTACCGGGAAAGTGATAACCGGAAAGCAGTGCCACAAGTTCAGACGTAAAGGGCGGTTTTTTCTTATTCAGAGATATTGATGCCTCCTCAATAAAGTGGTCGAGCAGGATAGGAATGTCCTTAATGCGCTCCCGCAGCGGGGGGATCTGAATATGGTGTGTACATAAACGGTAATAGAGGTCTTTGCGGAATTTACCGGTCTCTATTAATTTTTCGATGTCCTGATTAGAGCAGGCGATTATACGGACATTGCTCTTGCCCGGGACATCAGACCCGAGCGGATAATAGACCTGCTCTTCAAGCAGACGCAGCAGCTTTACCTGAGAGGTCTCACTGAGGTCACCGACCTCGTCGAGCATGAGCGTACCGGCATTTGCCTTGACGATCAGCCCTTCCCTTTCAGAATTGGCCCCTGAATACGCGCCTTTTTTGTGACCGAACAGGGTATCAGAAAACATCGTGTCATCAAGCCCCGCAATATTAACAGCTATATATTCACCTTTTAGACCGCTGGACATATGCACGGATTTCGCAATAAGCTCCTTGCCGACACCGGTCTCACCGGTGATCAGCACCGGGTTATTTGTCTTGGACACCGACTCGATGTAATGAAATATTGAACGCATAAGCTTATTCACAGTAAGTATTGAAGAAAAAGCCGCCTCATTTTCGAGCCTTCCGGTCAGAAGATGCTTTTTCAGCGAGGTTATCTCTTCTTCCATCTGCTTGCGCGCAGTGATGTCCCTGACGATATGAATGACCCCGACAAGCTCCTGAGTTGAGTTAAACTGCGGCATCGCCCTTATCTCAAGAAACTTCTTGAGGTGCGGTTCGAATATTTCAAATGCAACAGGTTTCTTAGTCTTAATGCATTCACAACTGGGGCAGCCAGTGGGAGGGGTCTCCTCACCATGGTAATATTTATAGCACTTGAATTTGCCCGACTTTAAAAGAGGAAGTCCAAGCATCTTCTCAGCGGCCTTATTCGCATGGATAATATTATAGTCCTTGTCATGTATGGTGATCATGTCAGTGATATTGTTAAAGGTGTCTTCCCAATTATGAATTGACTGGAAAACAAGCTCATCAACACGACGGTGTTCATTTTCCATGTCAGAGATTATACGCCGCAGTTCTTCGAGTTCATTTAAAAGCCGGGTTCTGGATTTTTCTGTATGTTCCATAATTATATAGTCGTGCCGCACATGTATTTACTTGAACCGCCTGGCACTGATCAGATGCTTTGTTACTCTCTTTATAATACTTTTCATATTAAACCCCATAGGTCTTCTTATGATTATATGCTAAAATAATCAATTCGCCAATGTCTAATGAACTTATCGCAACAATTGTCAGCAACGAGGACCATATCAGGAACCGCTCGATCGGTTCTTTACTGAACGGTCTGAGCTCAGACATGCTCCTGAGGCATGCGGCTGAACTTGAGCAGTTCAGGACCTCTACCCCGAATCTGTACCATAAGGTCAGGGCATCCCTCTTCCTTTATGTGCTGTACAGATTCCATCTTCAAAAAAATGATGACGTTGCCCGTGTCGGCACCATACCATTTAACGGCATCAAAGCCGCCTTTAGCAGGGACTTTGAAAAAGCTGTAGATATATACAACGAGAGCATCAGCTCCGGTGAAAAGAACAGCGCTGTTTTCAGCGCGATCGCGGAGGCATATCATAAACTTTCATTCCAGTACCTTCTCGACCAGGTCAAACTGTCCATAAGCAGCTGCAGAGAGAACCATCACCTTTATCATATTAACACCCTGGATGATTATCCTTTCATCACCCCGAATGAGTTGACAGCACCTGATGCGGCAACAGGAACTTATCCGGTCGGCATGGATGCTTCGCCGGTCAGGCTTGATCCCTCACACAGCGGATGGTCAGACATATTCTTTCTCGGCATGGACTTCCCGGAAGGGGCGAAGGTCATAAATATGTCGGTCAATCTGAAAGTGCGGGGCACGGACGGCCCTCTTCTCCCGCCGTGTGAATGCTACTGCAGATTCATTGATGAACCGGTGATCCGTCTGACCTCAATTGACCTTGATTGCTCAAAGGACATATCAGACATTAAGGAACTTTTTAATTTCGGCAATGACCACCTTTCTCTGCTCAAGGCAGGGGTTGTCGCATCCGGACTGGTCCCGCCCTGTTTCGAGCACAAGGATATCCAGTTGACAGACATTCTTCAGAAACTGCTTGCTAAACAAGGCGGCATTGAGCTGGTCACAAAGGTCAACGGCATACCCAAAGGCTCACGCCTTGCTGTCAGCACCACGCTCCTTGCCGTAATAATCACACGGCTTATGAGGTTCAGCGGGCAGATAGCAAACCAGACAGGCTCTATAAGCAATACTGAAAAGCGCATTGCAGCATCACGGGCCATTCTCGGAGAGTGGCTCGGCGGCTCCGGCGGCGGCTGGCAGGATTCCGGAGGCATATGGCCCGGTATAAAAATTATTAACGGTATCGTGTCAAATGACGGGGACCCTGAGTTCGGTGTCAGCAGGGGCTGTCTCCTGCCTGAACACAAACTGTTTTCCAGGGAAGATCTTTCTGATGAAGTGGAAAAGAAGATAACAGACTCATTAGTGCTTGTCCATGGAGGCATATCCCAGAATGTGGGGCCTGTTCTTGAAATGGTGACCGAAAAATATTTATTGAAACATGACAGAGAATGGAATGCGCGGCTTAAGAGCATAGAGCTTTTTGAGAAGATAACAGAGGCACTGATATCAGGCGACATGAAACTGCTTGGACGGTTGACCACAGAAGACTGGGACGGGCCGCTGAAGGAGATCATACCCTGGGTCAACAATGCATTTACTGAGACACTTATAAAAAGGGCAAAAGAACAGTTCAGCAATGACCTTTGGGGATTTCTTATGCTTGGAGGAATGTCCGGAGGCGGCATGGCTTTTATAGTGAATCCTGATATCAGGGATACATTTAAAAAGGGTATCTTCAAGATCATGAATGAACTCAAACAGACATTCAATTTCTGTCTTCCTTTTATTATCGACCCGGTTGTATATGATTTTGAAATTAACCATGAGGGCATCATTGCGAAACTTTTCAAGGGACAAAACGCGGTAATGCCCGGCCCCGCAGCAGATCAGAACGCTGAAGACAACAACGCATCAAGCATGGGCGGCATTGACCCGGAACAGATAAAAATGAATTACGGGTTTGATGAACGGTCCCATGAACATATGAAGCAGGAGCTGAAAAACGGGAACATAGGGCTGGCGGAAAACCGGCTCCCGCCTGATACGGATATCCGGGATATTGAGTTTGATGAGATCATGCATTATGAAGATGAGGTCCCTGACGATACATATTTAAAAACAGGGATCCGTGCCATTGAAAACAGTGAGGCTGCTGTTGTCACATTTGCGGGCGGCATGGGCAGCAGATGGAGCCAGGGCGCGGCAGTGATCAAGCCGATCAATCCATTTATCAATATAGGAGGCAGATACAGGACCTTTATTGAAAGCCATCTTGCAAAAAGCCGGCATACAGGGAAGATGTCAGGAACGTTCATGCCGCATGTCTTTACCACAAGCTACCTGACACATAACGCGATCTCTGATTTTTTAAATACGTTTGATAATTTCGGGTATGAGGGCAGTGTGTATCTCTCCCCCTCAAGGTCTATCGGGCACCGGGTATATCCGATGATAAAAGACCTCCGTTTTTACTGGGAGGAACAGCTTCAGCAAAAGCTGGATGATAATCAGCAGAAGGTCCTGGATGACATACACAATTCTCTTATAGAATGGACAGCATCAAAGGGTGAAGGTAATGATTACACGGAGAACCGGGGTATTCTCAGGTTCAATCCGCCGGGACACTGGTATGAGGTCCCGAACCTTATTAAAAACGGGGTGCTGGCAGAACTGCTGCGTGAAGATCCGGGACTGAAATATCTTTTCTGCCATAACATTGATACAATGGGTGCATCAGTAGACCCTGTCATCCTCGGGATGCATATGGCATCAGATGCGGCACTAACTTTTGAGGTCACTCCGCGCAGAATAGAGGACGCGGGAGGAGGCCTTGCCAGGGTCAACGGTCATATGCAGCTGATCGAGGGGCTGGCGCTGCCTCATGAAGAGGATGAATACAGGCTGAGCTATTACAACACGCTGACAAGCTGGATAACCATAGATCCATTTCTTGAGTTCTTCGGACTGTCAAGGGAAATACTCCTGAAAGCAGACCATGATAGTGATGCTCAGGAAAAGATAGAGGACGCTGTACGCAATATTGAACAGAAGATCAAAACATATATAACCATTAAAAATGTAAAATATATCTGGGGCAGCGGTCAGGAGGACATGTTCCCGGTCGCGCAATTCGAAAAACTCTGGGGCGACATGACCGGCTTGAAAGATCTTAAGGCCGGATATATATCAGTATCAAGATACCGGGGACTCCAGCTCAAAGAGCCTTCTTTGCTCGACACCTGGGCAAATGACGGGTCCCTGGAATATGTAAAAATGAAGTCATGCTTTTAATTCTGAAAGATCAGCGGAGGGATACATGAGTAAGACAAAAAAAGCCGCAGTGATAAAGGGTGACAATCGGAAAGATAATATACACAGATGTCTTGAATTGATACATGATGACCTCGGTCCGTTACAGTCTGCAAAAAATATACTTATCAAACCTAATCTTGTTGCGTTAAAGCCGGATTTTGCGAACACTCATGTTGAGGCAGTTGAAGCAGTGATCGAGTATATCCGAAAGATCAACCCTTCAGCGTCTATAACTGTCGGGGAAAGCTCTGCTTCAGCGTTTTACAAGGGACTTTCAACTGAAAAGGTATTCGAGGATTATGACTATTACCGGCTTGAAAAGAATTACGAAAACCTGAAACTGATCCATTTTGATAATGACAAAGAATTTATTGAAAGCCCTATCTTATCTGTTGTAGGAGACACACATCTGAGGATAACAAAAAGGGTTGAGGAATTTGACTACAAGATATCCCTTTCGATCC
>CBFDEG010000098.1:0-10072 GCA_965603765.1 uncultured bacterium
TGATAAGCATTGAAGACGACAGCCTGAAAAAGCTCATGAAAAAACTGGAATACTTTCATTCAAGGATAATGCTCTATTACTCGGAAACAATGGAAGGCAAGGACGAATTTCTGGCAGAACTAAAGGCAAGCTTTGAAAACATCTCTTTTGTGGAATATGCAGCAGTAAGTGTCCGCTCTTCTCACTACTGATCGCGAATAATTGATTGCCCTGAATCACTAAGTAAAAAAGATTTTGCAATGAGGGCCAGGATAAGCCGGAAAGAGTCAAAAGAGACAGCCTGCTGGTTGAGACTGCTTGTTGATACAAACTCAGACGATCTCAGGGAAGAAGGTCTGCAGTAATAAAGCATCGAACTGAATAAATAATAAATATTTTGTTTATAATCAAAAATCTGTTATTATTTGTAATTGGTAATTACTAATTCTTAATTGTCTATACAATTGGGAGTGTCTAAGGTTCTGGTGTCCTTCCCGGACTTCAAATCCTTTTCCATTTAAATTTCTAAGTGGGCGTCTTACTTGAGTTTTCTTAAAAACAACCTTTAAATTCAACGGGTTTTAGCGTCCGTTATCTTCCTGAATTTTTCGCTATTTTCCTAAGATTGAGCTATAGACTGTTACAAAAGTGTGACAATTTCCGATCGAGGAGGATGTGCTTTTTCCTTAAGTGTGAGTGTGGCTATTGACAGCGTAAATTTAAAGGACTTAGATTACCTACCAGAAAATTCAGTCCCGGTAAATTATGAAGATATTGAATGCCGATGGAAATTTGCATTGCTGACACTTTTCCGTACTTCTCAATAATACCCTCATATAAATAAACTCGATCATTTTAGAAAGGGCCTGACTTCTTCCTGAACGAGATAGTTTTTCTATTTTTCAAATAAATTGACTACGACATGAAGTATTCATTTTCCGCCCATACTTTTTCACCTATAATCGTCAATTCTTATGATTAATGATACCGTCAAAGACATGGAGAATGTATCAAGATGATATGGGAGGTGGATTCTCTGTAGTGTCCGAAGTGTGGTGGGGAGATGAAGATCATAGAAACCACTTAGCTTATTTCTGAAATGAGCATTTTACAGTACTTATAAAATCACAGAATTTCATTTGCTTTTAGGTTCTCCACTTCCTATAAGCGGCAGTCTCTTCTCGATGCTGAAATGCACAAGATACTTTGGCCCCTTTGCACTGTCCTCCTCAGGTGTCAGGCTACCCCTGGTCATTTCTGCTATAAGATGAGAGTCAGTTTCTTCCTTTACTTTTTTAAGATGAAGCCTTACACCGGTGAACCCCGGCCCGCTTTCGCGGAAGAGAAATGAGGCATAAGGATTTGATTGAAGATTGTGATGGGTCAGTCTCTGACGCATTACGAACGCAACAGTTCCGTCATCAAACACATGCGGACGTGAATAAATGGCAGCATTGACCTTTCCCTCCGAGTCAGAGGTAGCAAGCACTCCTGTTCCTTTTGCTTGTATAAAATAATCTTTCAAGTTCATTATTATCTCCTTTTATTGTCCAGTCCTTATCAGTCTTGCACTGTCATAGTGCTGCTCTTTCAGACGGCTGATTATGCCTTCGTATACCGACTCATCCATCACTTGAGTCCTGCTCAGCACCCATAGGTATTTCCTTGTCGGATGTCCTATGACAGCATATTCATAATCCCTTCCAAGGTCTATTATCCAGTAGTCGCCGGAGAATGGCCAGAAAAAAGATACCCTTAGCTTTGCGTTTGTGTTCGTGTCCACAATCCAGGCTTTCCCTTTTGCTGAACGAAGATTGCTTTTGTCAGAGCCCTCATAGCACTCGTTCAATACCGATAACTTCCCGTCTTCTCTTAATGTATATGTAGCTCTGCTGCCGACGCAGCCTTCCTGAAACTTATGCGGATACCTTGCAATCTCATACCACGTGCCGGTATAGCGGTTGATGTCAACAAACGAAACAACCTTCAGTGAAGGCAATGTATCTTTCACATGCATACATGAGTGCATAAGTAATATAAAGACAATTAATAATATTTGTCTGATCATACTCATCTCTTCACCGGCCCGTAGCTTTACTTTATATAATGCATTTCAAAATTATTTTCTCTAATAAGTAAATTATATCGGATGGTTTCTGTGAAGCAAAACCTGTTCCCGGCTTATCCTTAAATAACAGGCCCTTTGCTTTTTTTCGATGATAATAACTTCTTAATCGGCCCGATTACTCGACAGGGTAATTATAATGATAATTGTATCACATAATTATCCATGACAATTTTCAAATTATAAGCTGCCATAGTTAGTTATGATAAGCTTATCGAAGGAGGAGTATGAGGATGCAGGAATATCTTTCATCAACGTATGAGCTTGATATACAGAAGCAGAGTTTTGCGACCTATCGGCTGACTTCGTCTCAGATACTGCCGGTTCCTCAGGAGAAAGCATTCGCATTTTTTGAAGATCCCAAAAACCTATGTGATATCACGCCTGTGTGGCTTGATTTCTGCCTGCTCGATCAGGAAAGCAATACCGGAGTATACGAGAATGCCGAGTTTGACTACACCATAAAGTTTCTGGGATTTAATATGACTTGGCGGAGCAGGATCATTGACTATCACCCTCCATATAAATTTACGGACATTCAGTTGAAGGGTCCTTATAAATCCTGGGTGCATGTGCATACTCTGGAAGAAGTCCCTGAGGGTACTCTTATGCGTGATGAGGTTACGTACCGGTTAAATATGCCTGCGTTTTTATTCCATGACGTTTTGATCAGGAAAAAGCTCCTGGATATATTCAGATACAGGGCAGTGAAGATTGCTGCATGGGCAGATAAAATGAACTGATTTAACATGTTAATTGACTTGTTCATTGAATTTGATAGAATTACAGGTAACAGCCACTTAGTATAGAAAGGCCGTGAAATCATGAAATACGCAATAATCGGAAATGGAGTCGCAGGTACTACCGCCGCATCATTTATAAGTGATCTCGACAGTGAAGGTGAGATTACTATTGTCACAGAAGAGTCAATCCCTTTTTACAGTCGAATAAGATTAATAGAGTATCTCGCCAAAGAGGCAGATGCAGAAGACATAATCATAAGAAGTGATGAGTGGTATAAGAGCAAGAATATTAACCTTCACCTGAATACGTATATTTCAGATATTGATAAAGAAAAGAAGTGTATTGTGACAGGAAAGGGAACAGTATTCACCTATGACAAGCTTCTTCTCGCAACAGGAGGCATATCATTTATGCCCCCCATTCCTGGTTCAGACAAAAAAGGTGTTTTTAGTTTGCGGAACATTAAAGATGCAAATGATATCCTGAGTTACTCGGAAGATAAAAAGAAAGTTGTTCTTATTGGAGGCGGGGTGCTTGGCCTTGAAGCCGGTAACAGCCTGAGAAAGATCGGACATGACGTTTCTGTTATTGAGGTTTTTCCCCGATTATTACCGAGACAGATGGACCCTGATGGTGCCGCGATACTGAAAAAACAAATGGAACACATGGGCTTCACCTTTTATCTGGACACAAAATCAAAGGAAGTAACAGGGGGCGATAGGGCTGAAGGAGTCCTGCTTGAAGATGGAAGAACAATATATGGGGATGTAATTATTGTATCGGCCGGCATTCGCCCTCGTGCAGAACTTGCAAAAAAATCCGGACTGAATATTCAGAAAGGAATAGTTGTAAATGACCGCATGGAAACAGAGATCCCTGATATCTATGCTGCCGGAGATTTAATAGAACATAGAGATATGTTCTATGGTGTCTGGCCTGCTGCCGAAAAGCAGGGGGAGATTGCGGGTATAAATATGGCCGGCGGAGATGTTTCTTATGAAGGGACCATCATGTCTAATGTTCTTAAAGTTGCAGGCATTGAACTGGCCTCGGCAGGGGATATAGATACTGAAGGAAAGCATGACTCACTTATTCAAAAAGACGAGGACGCATATACATACAAAAAAATCGTGATAAAAGATCAGGTGGTATCAGGGGTTATCTTATACGGAGATATCTCGGGATATAGAAAAATCCTTAAGGCAATCACTGAAAAGAAAAAAATCCAAGATATGAAAGAGATATTAAAAAATATCAATTTCAGTGTATCGTGAAAGATAGAAATGTGTAATCATTTACTCAAGATCGACCGTCTCACCGTGCTTCAGGACAAGGAAAGCGGTGAGTGGGATGCCTGCTTTTTCCAAGGCGGTCCTGAGACGCCGCGGGGGTTCGTCGAGGGGCTCGTCGGTCAGCATAAATGTCCCCCAGTGCATCGCGACCGACCGTTTCGCACGGAGGTCCAAGTGTGCCCTTACTGCTTCTTCAGGGTTAATGTGGTGGTTCTTCATGAACCATCTCGGTTCATACGCTCCGATAGGAAGAGCTGCCAGATCAAACGGGCCGTATTTTCTTCCCGTTTCCTCAAAATGAGGTGAATATCCCGTATCCCCCCCGAAGTAGAAGCGGAAACCGGGTGACATTACGATCCAGCTTGCCCAGAGGTGGTCGTTGCGCGAAAATGGGCTCCTCTTGCCCCAGTGCTGCATCGGTGTCGCAATTATTGTAAGCGGCCCGATGCTCTGTTCTTCCCACCAGTCCATTTCGATCACATTTGTGACGCCGACACCTTGGAGCCACCTTTTTAGCCCAAGGGGGACAAGAAATACGGTCTTATCACCCCCGGCCCTCGAACGGAGTCCCTTGATGGAATTTTTGTCGAGCGAGTCGTAGTGATCGTGCGAGATGATGACGATGTCGATATCAGGCAGATCTTCCAGGGAAATTCCGGGAGGGACCACTCTCTCAGGCCCTGCCCACTGGACAGGTGACGAACGGAGAGAAAATTGGGGATCCGTTAGTATGTTAAAGCCGCTTACCTGAAGGAGGATTGTGGCATGTCCGATCCAGGTCATAGTTCGTCTGCTTCGGTTTTCCCTCAGGAATTCCGGGTCGTTCTCGGCGAGCGGGAAATGATAAGAATCTGCCGGCTGTATATCTTTGAAGAGCCTCTCCCAGCGCCATCGGAGGAATTGAAAAAAACCATGATCTTCCGCCAGGTCGGGATTGGTGAAACCCTTAGCGGTGTAATGAGGTTTATCGGGGTTAATAGTTTGTGCTGCACAACTTGAAGACGATACAGAAACGATACTCATAATTAATATCATCCATACCGGCAGAAGAAAGTCTCCCCATCCTATGTAATATTTTGAAAATTTCTGCATTTCACCAGCCGCGGGTTCCGGGCTCGCCTTTAAAGGGACCCACAATATTAGCCGTTACCCAACCGCCGTAGAAGTCGCCCGCCTGTGCATTCACCTTTTCGCCATTAACATAGCAGGCATCCATGAGGCCGGGATAGAAAGCGACATAGTCTTTAAGTGAGAAAAATTCAGGTGTCGGATCAGGGTAGTACCACGAAGCATTCTTGACCTCTTTGCCATTGACAGATACCGAATAGTAGTGAGCGATCCCTTTAAATTCACACCAGGACGTCAGGGTACTTTTTATGAGATAGCGCATCAGAATATCCCGGGGCGGCATATAATAAACCGGGGGATGGCTTGTTTCAAGAACCCGTTTAGCTGCATGTGTATCACAAATAACAATGTTATTGAAAATCACCCTGATATGCCCGGCACTATCTTCGATCCTCGGCGGACGTGGATAATCCCATACCGACTCCTGTCCTGGTCCCGGTTCTATTCGATAGGGCCTCAAAATATTTTCTCGCTCATCATTTTCTTTTTTATCATTATATGCCTGCTATTTTTTGCATGTTCATATAATTCCCAGTTCCTTATTGAATCACAAACATTACTTCATTTCGCCTCATAAAAGGCGGGGTCCAGGGAGGATCATAGAGCGAAAGATGAAAAGATCCAATGATCTGGTATCCATCAGCTTTAAGTCGTTCTTTGAGCTTGACCTGTTTTCTCCTAACCCTCTCCGCAGTGGCGTAACCCGAAAATCTGAGGACTGCGGCTTTTTTAGGGGCTCTCTTTACTATTGTTATGGATTGGTCCTTGGGGATTGGCAGTAAATCAATGGTATAGTTCGAGGGCATCATAAAAGATACTACATACAAACCGTCTCTTTGCTCCTGCATAACCGGAGCAGTCATGGCAATCCGTTCAGAGGCCTCGTTTTGCTGCTGCTTAACAGGCGCGGTCATCTTTATAGACTCCTGTGTCATATTACTCCCCGATATATAATCAAATAGAATTTTGAAGCCTCGGCTCAGAGACTCTTTTTGTGTTCCTTCAAGAAGAACATCGGCTGTAAGACAGGCTTCATATTCCCTGATTTCATAGTTATCGTGTTTCCTCAAGACAGTGTACTGAGGATGTTCAATACCCCTCACAGAAAGATAGCTGTATGATATCCATATAATAACAATGATAATCAGTACTATAAAAATAATGAGACCTGTCTTTCTCATCCATGTATCCTCTTTATTTGTTTGAATACATTTGATTTTCAGCTTTTAGTATCGATGTTCATTTCTTATCCTGCGTCATATTATATGCAGTATCTATAACAACGATTCCGAGCTATCCGTCAACAGTGATCCGGTCTCCTGTTTTTATTAACTCTGTTGCTCGTGAGATCCCGGTGACACAGGGCAGTCCGTTGCAACAAAAGCCATAAGGCTGGCATACGGCTGCCCTCTCCCGAAAGAGGAGAGCACAGCCAGTTTTTGGGTAGCTAGCAGATCTGAAATAGTCTGCTGTAGTTTTAAAATATCTTTCTTTTGTCTCATTACCGCTACTCACCGCTTTTCCTATGGTGATTGTTGTTTTTACTTTTTCCCCCGGTCACCATAAATAATGATAAAGCCAAATACTATCATAACGAACCCGAGGAGCATGGCAATTTTATCGTCTCTGCTTATGATCTTCTCCATGGCAGGATACACGGCCATACCGAATGCGCCGACAGCCATACATATTATTCCAAATAATTTTTGCATAGGTCTTAATTGATATATATCAGATATTCATTGACATTGCATCTTTCAGCTGATACATAACTAGTAGAGGGGATAATCTTATGTTTAAAATATCATTCTCACGCGCAGAAGTTAATCGTTCATTTCACTCCTCCTGCAAGACGATATGGGAGCTGCTTACTGATACCCATACATGGCCCAGATGGGGGCCTTCTGTGAGGGAAGTAGAATGCGAACACCGTTTTGTCAGGAAGGGAACCCAGGGTAAGGTGAAAACTGCTGCCGGCATCTGGCTCCCATTTGTTATTACCGGTTATGAAAAGGGATGTTTCTGGTCATGGGATGTGGCTGGTATCCCTGCAACCGGGCACCGTGTTGAACCACTTGAATACGGGCACTGCCTGTTGACGTTCGAAGTTCCGCTTCTGGCAACTCCATATGCGTATGTATGCAAAATAGCTCTGGACAGAATTGCAGAGATCCTAAATGAATCAAAATGATTTCAAAGTTAAGACTTGTATGATATAAGTAAGTTATATGATGCTGATATGAAAGAATGGTTTACCTGAAAAACATGTGGGAGGAGGTATTATGAAGCGTTCTATTATGATTATGATTATAACCGCTTTTTTTGTGATTCCCTCAATTGCTCATGCGCTCAATGTCGGTGACAGGGCGCCGCAATTTGACGCTGAATCAACGGAGGGAACCATCAGCCTCCAGAACTATCTCGGTCAAAAGCATGTAGTGCTTGCATTCTACTATGCGGACTTCACACCGGTCTGAACCGGCGAGATGCAGGCATTCCAGATGGATCTGGAACAGTTTGAGAAGCTCGATGCACAGGTGATCGGTATAAGCACTGACAGTATTGCCACACACGAAAAGTTTTCGAAAGAATATGAGCTCACATTTCCTCTTGTATCTGATGACGATAGTTCAGTGAAACTTCTGTATGGACGGGGAAGGGTCACATATCTTATTGATAAAAAAGGTATCATCAGGTTTATACAGGAGGGAGTGCCAGAGAACAGGACATTGCTGAAAAAGCTCGGCACACTACAGAATGGAAAACAATAAAGACAATCAGATGCCAGACCGAGAAACGGCAACTCTGGCAGGAGGATGCTTTTGGTGTCTCGAAGCTGTTTTCCTTGAATTGAATGGAGTTGAAAAGGTGATCTCGGGTTATTCAGGAGGATTGGCTGAACAAGCTTCGTACAGTGAGGTTTCTACTGGCACTACGGGTCATGCCGAGGCAGCACAGATATCGTTTGATCATGAAAGAATATCATATAGAGAAATCCTGGAAGTTTTTTTCACTATCCACGATCCAACCACGTTGGATCGTCAAGGTGCTGACGTGGGCACTCAATATCGCTCAGCTGTTTTTTACAACAGCGACGAACAAAAAAGTATTGCGGAACAACTGATACGGGAACTTGACAGATCCAATATATGGGATCATAAAATTGTTACAGAGGTCATCCCGTTTAAGAACTTCTATCCGGCCGAAGACTACCATCAGGATTACTATAAGAAAAACAGTCAAGAACCATACTGCCAGATTATAATTAAACCGAAGCTGGCTAAACTACGGCAGAAATTTATAAAAAAGCTAAAAAAACAATAGAAGAAAGGAAGGTTTTTTCATAATGCACAAGAAAACAGATGGAAATAAATATACGCCGCGGTGGATGACTCAGTGTGATGTAATACGCTACAACCTGAAAATCCCTGAGGATATGAAAGAGAAAATCAAGAAAGAAGCCAATCGGATGAAAATGGACAAAAGCTCTTATATTTGCGGTGTCTTGTCAGGGGAAATTAAGCGTAAGAAGGATTAATTGTTATCCAACGCAGTCCTTAACAGCATCTTCAATATTTTCAAATGAAAAACTGAAACCATGTTCAATCATCCTTTCAGGAAGTACTGTCTGCCCTTCAGTAAGGACCTGAGCTCCTTCGCCTAATTGCAGACGGATTGCAAATTTCGGTACTTTCATAATCGTTGGTTTTCCGAGTGCGTTGCCAAGTGCCTTTGTGAGGCCTTTATTTGTGGTAGGGTTAGGAGCAGTTAAATTGTATATGCCCTCATACGACTCATCATCGATAGCAGCTTGAAATGCATGTATCAGGTCTTTAATATGTATCCAGGAAAAGGGCTGGGAGCCATCGCCTATTGTTCCCCCTATGCCTAACTTGAATGGTTTCAACATTTCCTGTAACGCCCCGCCGTCTTTTCCGAGGATAACGCCGAAGCGGAATATAACTGTACGCACACCCAACTCTTTGGCCTTAAGCGCTTCTTTTTCCCAATCCTCTGCAAGATGTCCGAGAAAATTGTCTGCTTTCACATGATTCTTCTCTGTATGGGGTCCTCCAAAGGCATAATAACCGATTGCAGAAACAGAGATGAATATTTTTGGTTTCGGATCCATTTGAGAACATGCCAGTACAAGTTCTTTTGTTATATTGACCCGGCTTTCATACATTGTTTTTTTGTACTCTTCAGTCCATCTATTGATAACCGGGGCCCCGGCGAGATTAACCACTACATCTGTGTCTATCATTTTATCAGCAAGCTGTCCTGATTTAAATTCTTTCCTGCCAAGTGGCGCTACCTGCCAATTTAATTTCCGGAAAGCACCGCTAAGGTTAGATCCTACGAATCCTGTTGCACCACTCATTGCAATGTTATGTATTTGCCTAGTCATAAGGAAAGTGTATCACACTTCTATTTAGCTATGAATTATGTAGGGTTGATAGATAAATATTAAATGACGATAATACATTGCCTTGTTAAAGAGCATCATATAATGCAAAGGGGAGATAACAGGTACCGATAAACAGCTTACTTCTAAATTAAGTGTTACAATTCTGTTACATAAATAAATTGAGTCAGAAAAAGTATTTAAAATCAGATAGTAATGCTGTAGTAAAATATCTCACTTAAATAAAAAGTCCGGTAAGGTCAAATCTGACAGAAAAGTAGTGTAACTAGTTAAAATAAATAGATTTATTTAGTATGATAGAAGTGTTGAAATATGCTATTATTAGCAATTAGTGATGTTTGGCTAATGCAAAATATTAATTAGAATCAATAGGTTTGT
>CBFDEG010000099.1:0-9912 GCA_965603765.1 uncultured bacterium
CTAAGTTCTATGCCGGAATAGTCGGCAGGCATGCTTGAGTCATGACACTTGGCGCATGCATAGTTAAGTGACAAATACCCGGCAGCCGGGCTTGTAGACGCTGTATCTGCTGCCAGTTCATCCGGATTAATTTTAAAGATATGTGTTTTTACATCTCCCTTTTTACCAATTGCGCCGGTTACGGCAGTTGCTGATTTTGTGGCTTCTGCCATGTGGCAGTCTATGCACTGGATGCCGGTGTGCATACCTGTGGTATGCCCCGGGTGACAGGATTCACAGGAGACAACAGCTCCCCTTGCTTCTGCGGACAGATGATTATCAGTAATGCCGAGGACTGCTGCAGTTGCCATAGGAACCTTATGGGAGCGCATGTGCGGATCATGGCATTCGGTGCAGTCCAAGGCAGCGTGGACGCCTGTGCCTCCTGCTCCGACCATCTCGTCATACTGCTCGTGATGCCTGATAAAGCCGCCGCTTGTGGCCGCACCGCTAAGATCCGGTTCGTCATCAGCGTCACGGTTATGGCAACGGCCGCACATTAATGCACCGCCCCCGTCAGCCACGCCCATTGGACTGGCTATAGGGTTCGCGCCATGAGCCGTGGCATTGGAGCTGTTTGCGCCGTTCTCCACACGGACAGAATTAGCATGACATCCTTCGCACTGCACACCATCAAAGGTATGAATGCTGCCGTAAGCACCTATACCGGAAAGCTCGGCACGGCTCTGTGAAAGGTCCCTGGTGCCGTTGGTGTTGTGACAGCGGGAACAGTTATAAACCTTGTTCTCGCCGGCGTGGTAGCCGCCCCAGGTGCCTGTCAGCACGTTGTACTGAACAGAGGTACCGCTCCATATAAGACCGGTTTCATCTGACGGGGCATTTCCACCAAGAAGGCCGGCATTATCTAAAGCAACATACCTTGACTTCCAGCCCCAGCCGCCGATTACCGCATCGATATCTTTCCAGTCGATATAGCCCAAGGGAGCAACGATATCGGTAAGATTATCGGTAAGATCTACGACGCCTGTTGTTGATGTAGTATCAATAGACGATATAAGCGGTGTCGGCAGGATGTTTGAAATTGCATCGCAGGCGCCTGCCGAACAGTCAGCGCCGTTTGTCTGTCTAAACTTATAACTATGGCCAGACTCGATAAAGCTCGTCTTGTCAGAAGCAGACACTCCATCGTGACAACCGAGACAGAAAGCTGTACCCTCATAGCCGCCGTCAATGGCGGCTATTGCATTCCCTGATATCAGAGGGAACAGGGCGGTGAACAGGATCATAACAGCTAAAAATATCCATTTCTTTTTTGCCTTTATCATTTTTATCTCCTTTTTAAAAATATGGTTACTCTTACAGCTTAATTCTCCTTCTATAGATTTACCTCATAAAAAAGGCCTACTTCTTTTGATTGGTCTCTTAACTCTCGTATAATGATACCCTCCTTTCTTTGAGGCATATTGGTGCTGCCAGTCCCCATTTTGATGACCCTGTTCCTTCTCTGATCCAGCTAAATGCCATATTCATTGATCACCCGGGTTGCAATTATACGACAGCGTTTCTTCTACTGAAAAACTTTCCAGAATACAATTTATTTCTATACCTCTTAAAAACTGACAAAATGTAACTATGCACTCACCGCAGTCTATTATTTACTAAATCATATCGCTGTTCAATCGCTGATTCAATAGAAAAGTTATTCGCTGATAAGCACTATTTTGTGAATAATATTTCACAATTAAATCATGTAAAAAGTGGGCTGATGTGCAAAGAAGAGCCCTGAAAACATACGGCGGACAATTAATTTGGAGATATTTTCAATGCAGGAATGAAGATATTAAGGCAATACCTATTTCAAAAGAAGGTTTTCCATGATCCTGAGACAGCCTAAAATACCGCTGCCTTGCTTTGTAAGGACATATGACTTCTTTTTCTGTTCGATCAACCCTGATTCTTTAAGGATCTTAAGGTGAAATGATACTTTTGTATGATCATCTATATCAAGGGTCCGGGAAATATCCATAAGTCGAATACCTTTGGTACTGTCTATCAATTTAATGATGCCCCGCCTTATATGATTTGATAATGACCTCATAGCGTCATCAAGGTCTATATTACCTGCACCTGTATCAAACCTTGACTCCTCCAGGTTTCTTTTTATAACAATGTCCAGGTCCTCTATTCTGTGCGGCTTTGCAATAAAATCACTTGCCCCTTTTCTAATTGCATCAACCGATGTACTTATAGAAGCAAATGATGTAAGCATTATCACTTTTGTCAACGGACTGATCTTTCTGATCTCCTGAAGTGCATCCATGCCGCTCATATTCGGCATTACCAGGTCAAGCAAAACAATATCGAACTTTTTTAACGCAACCTTTTCTAGTGCTTCCATTCCTGAAGATGCTTCGTCTATGCGGTATCCTTTATCGCTCAGAAGCGAGCAGAGAATTGCCCTTAATTCATTATCATCATCTACTATAAGGACATCATTCATCTTGACAATTCTCCCGTACTGTCACACCTGCAAGGTCAACGGCTTTGTAAAATTCATGCGTTACCGGAATTTATATTCCTATAAAACGGATGTAACAATAAAAATGTTCTGCATTAAAAAATATTTATTACGGGAGATACATAAGTAATATTTGATCAGACCCCCTTATTTATATAAACTTACAACCAGCACAATATCGTTGTTTACAATAAAGTCATCATAAATTATTTTTTAAACAAAATTATTAATACTGATCAATTATTAACAGCATAGGCATTATATATGTGTTTATTTATCACTAAATTGATAGCCTGTCAACTTTACAATTACCCTTCACTGAAAGCATTTTAATGAAAAATCCAGCATCTCTAAATTCGATCGCGGACTTTCAATATAATGGCGGGTATAGGTAATGCTTATTCTTGCGTCCATGCACTTTCATCATTTTTTCGTAATTTTCAGGTACGTCCAGCAACTCAACACCCATACCGTAATTAACATCTTCCATTTTCACTATCCTGCAGACTCTTACAGGGAGTTTCAGTATCTCAAGACCAGAAGGGACAACTATCTCAAACACAGCATTTACAGGTATAAAAAACTTCTTGGTGCTTATATACATGCCCGTATTTGAATAATTATGTATATTCCCAAAGTATACGGAATTTCCAAAAAAGATTTTCATCTGCACCTTTGAGTTCATTCTCTCCGCTGACCTTCTTTGTATGTTTTGTTCAGAATTTGCCATCGTTGCCTCCTTAAAATATAAATCTGTCTCCTGTTATGAAGTAAGCAATGCGCGTACCAGAAAATGCCTCAGCACTGAAACACTGTACAATGCAGATATTAGCAAGAGTTGAGCTGTGACCTGTCATTGGTCTCAGGAAAAAAGTGGTCATATAACCGGGCAGACCTGGCTAAAAGACCAGATCAGGATTCATGCGAAAACATCCTTTTTTACTAAGAAGCTGATTTTCAGGCTTTTCAAGGCTGGAACAGTATTTGCTCAGTTAATGTTAATAAAGATATATATATCGTTATATTTTGACAGGATAAACGTATCCTGTACTCTTAATAAAAGATCGGGGGTGCATACCATGGGTAACATCAACAAAAACATGATATTGTTCCTTTTGATATTCATACCTGTATTGATCTTTCATGCAGGATGCTCATCCTCATACTTCCTGTCTGATGATGATGCAGTAAAACTTGTTAAAGACCACTACCTTTTCAACTTTGAAGGAAAAAATGTTGAAGCCGAACTAATTGAGCGGGGAAGCTTTATTGATAAATGCAACTGTTACCCGATAAAATTCAAAATATATCTTCCCAATTCAAGGAACAATGAAAAGACATTGTATTTTTTTAAAAATGCGTATGGAAAGATTTCTGTGAGAGCATTTATCGGATAGTGAGATTCTGCATTTAAAAAAAGGACTGACAGGGCCATGGTCTTTCTGAGTCCTCTTTTATGCCCTGTTGTTGCTCTGCCCTTTTATCACTGCCGAACCTATTAAATGGGCGAGTCTCAGGGCTTCAGGCACATTTCCTTTGTCTGATATCCGCTTAAGGGCCTTTGCTATGACCTCAGGCTCTTCCCCCATGACCTGGAAGCATAAGCCTCCCTCCCTATATATATCCCCTGCTTTCTCCAGAAGCCTGAAACGTTCAACATGGCCGTCGCAGGTCTTTAAGGCCTTTTTAACAGCTTCTATATCCGGACGCTTTCTCATAACCGCAGCACATGGCCGGTCAAGGCGTTTTGCCAGCAGGGGCAGATCAATGATATTGAATCCACCGAATGCAAGACCGTCAATGAGTACAAGATGGACCTGTTCGTAGAATTTGCTGTTCAGGAGAAGATCAGCTATGACCTCAGTTGCATCAGCACCGTCTTTTTGGACCTCACACCAGAGCATTCCTTCAAAGCGTGTCCCTGCACAAACCACTCCCGCAACTTTCACCGGCTCATTGAGAAAGGGATCAAACGGTGCGTCATCAAAGCCGATAACGCGGATGCTCAGGTTCCTGTTTATCAGTTCTTTAAGGGATTTCAATTATTCTGTACTTGTCCACTGCCTGGTCACCCGGCTTCCGACCGTTCTATATCACCTGAAAGCACCCCGCATATATATGAACTCATATCCATCCCCCTGCTGTTTGCCTCATCTTTCAGCTTCTTTTTCATATCCTCCGGGAGCTTAAGATTGTAGCGGATCACATCACACCCGGTCATCCATCTGGAAGCATTTGCCTCAGCCACTTTATTGTTCTTTTGCATAGAGTCCCTCCTTTTCATATTGCAATTCTATCATCAAATCACCATGCCAGCCATATATAATTTCCATTTGAGACTGCACTTATTTCTTAGAACGAAGGAACTCCTGTTTTACTATGATCTAAATCATATTCAAAAACCTGACTTGGCGGTATTTAATTATTACGATATAAATTATTTCACAATATCAACGGTTGCAGAAAGGAGGCCTCTCGTATAAGACAGATCCATTTACAATAATTACTTCAACTTTTAACTTAGTATCAAAAGGAGACTGCTATGGCTGAAAGAGACCCAAAAAACTTTTGTGATTCTATGCAATCTGAACTTACCGGATTAAAGGCACGGGCCTTTGATATAGTCCGCCAGATAGAAAAGATGCCTGAGAAGGAAAGGTTCAGTTCCGAATTTACCGAGGTGGTGGCGTTAGTTGATGACCTGAATGTCACTATCGACCATCTCAAGAGTGCGTGCCCAACCGACTGGAGTTCTGAGAAAAGAGAGATCGAAAAAAAGAGAAACGAACTGATGTCAAAGATCAACTGGTGGGATGAGGAGCATATTCCCGGCGGATATGTCGGCGGCTAAACATAGAAACAGAAGCTTCACCGAAAGGCGGGTTTGACTGACCCGCCTTTTATTTTATGGATCACATGGAACTGAAACCGGATGACAGGGTCCTTGTCATGGGGGCCACAGGCTTCATAGGTAAAAGGCTCGTCAATGACCTTCTGGCAAAGAAGATACATCTCAGGCTGCTTGTACGCAGCCCTGAAAAGCTCACCAGGACGGTCCGGGAGAATACCGACGTTCAAGTCGTTACAGGAGACCTCATTCAGGACACGGGCCTTGACCAGGCACTAAGAGGAATACACACGGCATTTTATTTAGTACATTCTCTGGGCGGCAAAAGCATATTTAAAAACAATGAATTTGTCTCAAAAGATAAAAAAGCTGCAAGAAATTTTCTCAAAGCAGCGAAAGCCGAAGGACTGAAAAGGGTCATCTATCTCGGAGGACTCGGGGAAAAAGGCAAAGGACTTTCAGAACACCTCAAAAGCAGGGCAGAAGTTGCTGATATTTTAAAGTCAGGAAGTGCGGCTGTAACCATTCTCCGGGCTGCTGTTATTATTGGAGCAGGAGGAGCGTCTTACGAAATGCTCCGGTATCTTGTTGAGCGCCTACCGATAATGACATGTCCTCAATGGATCAACACACGGATACAGCCCATTGCGGTAAGGGATGTGATCCAGTATCTTTCAGGATGCCTTCTTAACCCTGAAACCGCAGGGCAGACATTTGACATAGGAGGCTTGGAGGTGCTCACCTATAAAAAGATGATGCAGCAGTATGCTGAAGCACGCGGTCTTGCTAAGAGGCTGATCATTGATATTCCGTTTCTGACACCAAAACTTTCCGCATACTGGGTGGACCTGGTCACCCCTATCCCTTCCGGTGTTGCTCACCCGCTCATAGAAGGCATGAAAAACGAGGTCGTCTGCGCTGACAACCGCATTGATGAATTTGTGCCGATTATAAAGTCCGATTTCAAAGACGCTGTAAAACGGGCCTTTTCAGAAGAAACGAGCGGGCCGGGAGTAACTGGATTTTAATGTAACGCGGGTATACATTTATTTAATGGTGCTGCTCCTTCTTTTATGCTGATACATCATCTTATCTGCCCTGGACACTAATTCATCCAGGGAACAGGGGGTCTCAGGGTCATACCTTGACATCCCTGTGCTTAGCGACAGGTGATAAGCTTTACCAAATTGCATATTGGAGGCATCTATATTTGCTTGTAAACGGGTCGTCAGAGTTTTTATGCTGGTTTCAGTAGTTTCCGTTACCATGATCACAAACTCATCTCCACCAATACGGGCTATGATGTCAGATTCACGGAAACTTTCCTTCAGGAGATCAGCAGTCTCGATCAATACATTGTCACCCTGTTCGTGACCATATTTATCATTAATATCCTTAAAACCATCAAGGTCCGCATAAATTATTGTAGCTCTTTTCTTTTCACGTTTGGCGACCTTTAACTGCTGCTCGGCAAGAGTGAAAAATCCGCGTCTATTGAAGATCCCGGTAAGCTCATCCGTGATCGTCATTTTACGCAGATCGTCCTCAAACCTCTTTTTACTCGTGATGTCACTTACGACATGCACCAGTCCGATCAGCTCACCTTCATCATTAAACCGGGGAAGTGCCTTTATCTGAAGATATTTATTTAAGCTGGGTTCAAACATTTCTGAGTTTGAGGGTATCCCTGTCTTTAATACCTGGCAACTCGGACACCGCTGCGGCGGATGATCAGTCCCGTGGTAAGATACAAAACATTTCTGGCTCAACATCTTTTGAAATTGGACGCCAAGCAGCTTTTCTGCGGCTTTGTTGGCTCGAATGATATTAAAGTCTTTATCATGGATCGTGATTGCGTCACTAATGATATCAAAAATTTCCTCCCACTCTTTTTTTGCCTTGATAATGAGGGACTGTACTTCTACAGTAAGCTGTTCTTCTGTTTCGTATTTATCTTTCATGCGCACCTTCTAAAGCAAACTAAATAACATTAAAGTGCCTGATCAGGAATTGCTTTATTCCATATGTCATATTTTAACATTGAAGTCTTTCATACGCATCCCCTTCAGATGGATAAAACCGCTAACCGGCTGCATATGTGGCGGATATTGTACTTTTCCTGCCGAGGGTGTTCGGGTACTGAGAGGGAGGTGCAGGGGGATTTGCCTGAGCAGACCGGACATCGTCTGCAGTTGTCTATTAAGAAAGGCGGATAATTAATGCCTGCTCCGTGACGATTTAACAGCAGGCAAAGAAATTGAAAATCTCGTCCCTTTTCCTGGCTTACTTTCAACTGTTATTTCACCGTCATGTTTTTTTATGATCTCGTAGGATACTGACAGGCCGAGGCCAATCCCCTCTCCGGATATTTTTGTTGTAAAGAAAGGGTCAAATATTTTATTGATGTTCTCTTTATCGATACCTGCGCCGTTATCTGTAAATTCCATTATTACCCAGCGTTTATCTTCAGAGACATCGGTTTTTATCACGAACATACCGCCTTCATCCATTGCATAACAGGCATTTGTGATCATGTTCAGGACAACCTGCTGAAGCCCTGTCTTATCTCCTTTGACCAGCGGCAGACTTCCATTAAGATCCTTTTTTATTTTAATTCCTTTATGCCTTAATTTTACCTCACTGAAACTCAACGTATCTTCGATCACTTCGTTTAAACTTAGAGTCGTGAAAATGCCCTTAGTTTTCCTTGAAAAAACACCGAAATTTTTTATTATCCTGGCCATATGCTCAGCCGCATTAGACATAAGCGAAAGTTCCTTATGATCTGCCGAGCCCTTTTCCGCCCTCGCTCTGAATGCCTTAAGCAAAGGCAGTAATCCGGCCAGCGGTGAGTTCAGTTCATGTGCCAGTCCTCCTACCAATTCTCCCATAACGGCTAACTTCTCCGACTGGATCATCTGGGCCTGGGCATTGAGCAGTTCATCAGTTTTATCTTTTACCCTTATTTCGAGTTCCCTGTTCCATGCTTCAATTTCTGCCTTGGCATTTTCAAGTGCCTTTTCAATCTGGTTGCGCTCACTAATTTCCTGTTTTAAAAGTACATTAATATCCTTAAGATCTGCGGTCCGCTCTTCAACCCTCATTTTTAACTCGTCTCTTGATTTTTGAAGGTCATTCTCAGCCTTCTTGCGTGCCGTGATATCTTCGACCACTGCTATATGATAATAAGGTGTTTCACCGGCGCGCCACATGGGTGATACTGTCAGATTCACCCAGATAATTGAACCGTTTTTATGAAGATATCTCTTCTCCATGGAAAATTTCCGGATTTCCCCTTTTATCAGTAATTGCATATTATTCATATAAGCCTGCAGATCATCGGGATGCATGATCTCCTGAAAAGCCAGTTTTACGATCTTGTTACGTGAATAACCGACAATATCACAATATCTTTTGTTTATCCTGACGAATTGACCAGTCTCAGACATAACTTGCGCGACCCCGACCCCTGCCTGTTCAAACAATGTCCGAAACCGGGTCTCGCTCTCTATCAGTTCCTCCATAAATCGTCTACGCCTGGAAATATCAGTGACAACCGTCCGGCATTGGCTGAAATTACCATCGCTGTCCTTTACTGCCATGCTTTCCAACTGGGCGTAAAACTCCGTTGCGTTCTTCTTTTTGATCTTGACCTCGCAGGTTTGGCGTTCTTTCGTATCAAAGACCTTCCTGCGATGCAGAAAAAAGATATCCTGATTATCTTTTCCAATATATTGACTGAAAGGCTTTTTGATCAGATGACTCCTCTCAATGCCTAATAGACCTGCGCCCGTAAGATTTACCTCAAGTATCAGCCCGTTCTCATCAAAGGTAAAATACCCCACAGGGGCGAAGTCATACAGGTCAGAATATTTCACACGGGACTCCTCAATCTCAGTATGGGCACGCTTGAGTTCTTCATTCTGCATCTCAAGCTCGACCTGATGGATCCGGAGTTCTTGGATAAGGCGTGCAGCGTCTTCAACAGAGTGTACTTCCAGCTCTACTTTTGAGATGCTCTTTAGTTTCTTCTCTGCCTTTTTGCGAAGACTTTCATTGTTTAAAGGAATTTCAACCACTTTTTTCATTATGTCCCCACCCTGTATTTTCTGATTATCAAGATTTCGCGTTCTTAATACAAGGTTATAAATTTTATCATTATCGTCCATCCAATCTTTTATTGCCTGCTATGGATAATTACATAATAATAATTAATGGGCCTGCTGCATACATCTATAAAATTCAAATTCTCAATAACATCATATCATCAATAGAATTTTTCTCAACCATCCCCCGTTCATAACAGGGCATTGCCCTGCGTTATAACCTTAAATGATTTCATTGTAGTTGGGGGTAGTCCAGAATGATTCACTTCACCGCAGAAAAAAAATGGGACCGTGATCAGAAACAGTTCATCAGATCCGTCTGCCGGTATTGCTTTCAAAAAGAAGGGCCTTCTTTTCAGTAAACCTGATAGAACATCTGTCACCGGGCTTGAGCGATTCATCAAGTTCTGAAACACCTTTCAGTTTCGAATCCCCCCAGA